>DATNQP010000166.1:0-14489 GCA_036703965.1 Leptolyngbyaceae cyanobacterium | reverse complement strand
TCTTGCCGCAAATAAACCACCACTCCTTGACCCGCATTCTCAATCATCTTCAGCGCCGCTTGCAGCTGCATTCGGCAGTCACAGCGCAGCGAACCCAAGGCATCTCCCGTTAAGCATTCGGAGTGCATCCGCACCATTACCGGATTGTCTTGGAATTGATCGGGGTCTCCCTTAACGATCGCAACATGCTCTGAGTTATCCAATGTGTTGCGGTAAGCGTAAATCTGGAAATTTCCAAACGTACTGGGTAATTGGGCAATCGTCTCCCGGTACACAAAGCGGTCGTACTTGAGGCGATAACTGATTAAGTCGGCGATGCTGATGATTTTCAGCTGATGCTCTTTTGCGTACTTAATCAACTGTGGCAAACGTGCCATTGAGCCATCAGAATTTTGGATTTCACAGATGACACCTGCCGGGTACAAACCCGCAAGTCTGGGGAGGTCAACGGCGGCTTCCGTATGACCCGCTCGTTTCAAGACTCCTCCCTCTCTAGCGCGGATGGGAAAAATGTGACCCGGACGGCGCAAGTCACCCGGTTGAGTCGCTGGGTTAAGCGCCACCTGGATTGTCCTAGCACGGTCTTCAGCGGAGATGCCCGTACTGACACCGAGATGGGGAGCCGCATCGATGCTAACGGTGAAAGCCGTTTGGTTGCTGTCGGTGTTTTTGGTGACCATTAAAGGCAGATCGAGGGCATCGAGGCGTTCGCCCGTCAGCGCCAGACAAATCAATCCCCGCGCCTCTACCGCCATGAAATTAATCATGTCAGGCGTTGCGAATTGGGCGGCGCTAATCAAGTCCCCTTCGTTTTCACGGGCTTCGTCATCAACCACCACCAAAGCACGACCAGCTTTGAGGTCTGCCAGAGCTGTATCAATCGAGTCAAATTCAAACGTAGGAGTTTCAGGCGATTTCACTTCAAGTGCGCGAGTGATGAACCCGTAAAGATTTCTAAAGTTTGTTCCTCCTCGATTGTATCCCGTTTGTTTCGGTACAGGACTTACGGAGGTTAGTGAGATAATTCCTCGTGAAATCCCTCAGATTTGTACCACTAAAGTTCACTTTTGATACTAGAATGCAGCAAATGTTAAATGTTTCAGATTTCAGCCTCTTAGGAAAGAAATATTATGGGTGATTTAGAACGCCTGCCTGTAGGAATCATTGGCGCTTCGGGTTATGGCGGCGTGCAACTTGTACGACTCTTGATGGATCACCCAGAAGTCGAGGTGGTTTATCTGGGCGGAGATAGCAGTGCTGGCAAACCGTTTGCTGAGTTGTACCCTCATTTAGGCCATTGCGTTGATCTGGTGATCGAGTCGATTGATTTAGACGAAATCGCCAAACGCTGTAAGGCAGTCTTTATCTCGTTGCCCAATGGGTTAGCCTATCAGATGGCTCCAACTCTGCTGGCAAAGGGATGCAAGGTTCTCGACCTTTCTGCTGACTATCGCTTTAGTAACCTGGATACTTACAAAAGCTGGTATGGGGGCGATCGCCATGACCAGGAAACCGCTGCGACAGCAGTTTATGGCTTACCGGAACTGTATCGCGATCGCATTGCTGAAGCCTCGTTGGTCGCCTGTGCGGGTTGCTATGTCACCACCAGCCTTCTAGCCCTTGCACCACTCTTAAAGCAAGGTCTAATCGTTCCAGAAACTGCCATCATTGACGCTAAATCTGGGACATCGGGAGCTGGACGCGCTGCCAAAACCAACTTATTACTAGCAGAAGCCGACAACTCCCTCGCCCCCTATGGTGTTACCCATCATCGACATATCCCAGAAATCGAACAAATTTGTAGCGATTTAGCAGGTCATGATGTTATGGTGCAGTTTACTCCCCACCTAATTCCGATGGTACGGGGCTTACTGGCAACCGTTTATGCCACCCTGCGCGATCCAGGGCTAGTGCGAGAAGATTTGATCACAATTTATACAGCGTTCTACCGGGCATCTCCGTTCATCAGAATCTTGCCTGCTGGTACGTATCCCCAAACAAAGTGGGCCTGTGGCACCAACCTTTGTTATATCGGCGTTGAAGTCGATGCCCGTACAGGTAGGGTAATCGTGATGTCAGCTACCGACAACTTGATTAAAGGTCAAGCTGGTCAAGCGATACAGTGCCTAAATCTGATGATGGGTTGGGAGGAAACCCTGGGATTACCTCACTTGAGTTTTTATCCCTAAAAGGAGGGGACAGGGGGGAGGGGACAGGGGGATCGTATCCCCGACCTATCACCTGGTCACTGATTTAACCCCCTCACTCTGTAAAATCAAAAGAGTCGAAAAACATTTTCACATCATCAGCGTTGGATGCGATCGCAATGAGTTGATACAGCTGACAGACATAGGGGAACCAGAAAATTCGCAAACGCCAGGATTTTGAATCTCATAAAATTGTCAGTGGTCAAGGGTCGGTGGTCAGTGGCAACGAACAATGGACAACTGACCACTGACAAAGAACAGGACTATAAACGAAATAATCGACTGAACTTGATATTATTTTGCTAGTCTTGGTCCCATTCCCACAGTCCCAGCATACACAGCGCGATCGCCTAGTTCATCTTCAATCCGTAGCAGCCGGTTGTATTTGGCGACTCGTTCGCTACGGCACAAAGAACCCGTTTTAATTTGACCGGCACGAGTTGCCACCGCTAAATCGGCAATTGTTGTATCTTCCGTTTCACCAGAACGGTGGCTGATGACTGAGCGGAAACCGTTGCGGGTGGCTAGATCAATCGTTTCCAGAGTTTCAGTCAAAGAACCAATTTGATTAAGCTTAATCAGGATTGAGTTACCCGCTTTCTGCTCAATTCCTTTCTTCAGCCGTATGGGGTTAGTCACAAAGAGGTCATCACCGACTAACTGAATGCGATCGCCTAACTTCTGAGTTAACAGTTTCCAATTCTCCCAATCCTCCTCATGCAGCCCATCTTCAATTGAAACAATCGGGTATTGTCCCACCAACCCAGCGAGATAATCAATAAACTCCTCAGGTGAGTGAGACGCTCCATCATAGACATACTGACCTTCTTTATAGAACTCACTCGCCGCCACATCCATTGCTAAAGCGACTTCCTCTCCAGGCTTATACCCAGCCTTTTCAATTGCCGCAATCAGCAATTCCAACGCCGCTTGGTTAGACTCCAGGTTGGGAGCAAAGCCACCTTCATCGCCAACCCCCGTCAGCAATTTCTTGTCCTTCAAAACCTTGGCTAACGCTGCAAATACCTCAGCTCCCCAACGGAGTGCTTCGCGAAACGACTTCGCGCCCACCGGCACAATCATAAATTCCTGAAAATCCACATTATTATCGGCATGCGCCCCCCCGTTTATCACATTCATCAAGGGTACTGGTAGCAGATTGGCGAGGGGTCCACCTAGATAGCGATAGAGCGGGAGTGCGAGGTCATCCGCCGCCGCCTTAGCTGTTGCTAGCGACACCGCAAGGATGGCATTTGCGCCCAAGTTCTTTTTGTTCGGGGAACCATCCCGATCAATCATTTTTTTGTCAACCGAAGCTTGGTCAAGGGCATCCATGTCCAACAGCTCCGGAGTAATTTTCTCTTTAATATTCCGCACAGCGATGAGCACTCCTTTGCCACCATAGCGCCGAGAGTCATCATCCCGCAGCTCATGGGCTTCAAAGGTACCCGTCGAGGCTCCACTGGGAACCTGTGCAATTCCCACAGCACCGGTAACGAGACGTACTTCAGCTTCAACAGTGGGACGACCACGAGAGTCTAAAATCTCTCTGGCATCAATTGCCTCAATCGCGGTTTCTGACTTGTCTAACATACATCCTCACTCTAACCAATTTGGGATTTTAGATTGCCGATTTTGGATGGGGGTTTGGCAGACTAAGTTTCCAACCCCCGAATTTATCCGTGGGATTCAATCCAAAATCTAAAATCCTCGCATCCAAAATCGAATGACTTCAGCGTTCTAGGATACTTCTTCAGCTGATAGTCAAGACCATCTTTAAGGATGTTTTCGATCCTAACCGTATTTTTACTTACCAATTGGTAGGGATTTCTCCTCAAGACGCTCCTGTTCCTGAGCGGTGCCTCTCTCTAAAATGGGTAGCAGAGAAGGAGAAACCTACTAGGGAGTTAAGAATAAGCTCATGCGAATCCTACATACGATGCTGCGCGTTGGCAATCTTGATGAATCTATCAAGTTTTATTGCGAAGTCCTGGGAATGAAGCTGCTACGCAAAAAGGACTATCCCAGTGGGGAATTTACGTTGGCTTTTATTGGTTATGGCGATGAGTCTGACCACACTGTTATTGAACTAACCTACAACTGGGGTACCGATAAGTACGACTTGGGCAATGCCTACGGTCATATTGCCATTGGTGTTGATGATATTTACGGTACCTGTGCGCAACTACGACTTCGTGGCTGCAAGATAGCACGGGAGCCAGGACCGATGAAGCATGGTTCTACTGTAATTGCCTTTATTGAAGACCCAGATGGATACAAGATTGAGCTGATTCAGCTGGGAACTCAAGGTTCTGCTAAGAAGCAAGAAACTGCTGGAACAGCAAGCAGCTAGTACAGTTATCCTTGTGTCCTTGTAGGGACGAGGCATGCCTCGCCCCTACAGCCATTGGTTAGGATGATTTATTTTTTACAAATCCGTAAAAGAATTTTTTGACTCATTGAAGCGACTACGAGCCTTCTGTCCAGTTAAACTAGGTTTTGAAAAGAAAAAAGAGCCACTTAGGTGACTCTCTCAATTATCAGGGTGCATCTACTAAGCACAATATAGCATCTCAAGGGTGGGGGGTGACACCCCCTATTTAAAAAATCTTTCCCAGTACATCTGGGAGCAAACTATTAGGACGCGCCATGGCGCGTCTTTATTTATGAGCTGATCAGGAGTAAAAACAAAGTCCGTCTTTAGGGGTATTCTGAAAGGACTCAGCTGGCTTGTAATAAAAGTTAATATAATGTCGTAGGGGCTGCAAAGCCGATAATTCTTCATCAAGCATGACCACGACTACTAAGCCATTAACCCGTAAAGCTTGGGCAAAAGCGATCGCCCAACCGGCAAGAGAATTTCCCCCCACTCCCTTGCTTATCCTATCTGGCAAGATTCCAGAGGGTTTACGGGGTTCACTCTATCGCAACGGTCCCGCACGCCTAGAGCGCGGTGGGGTACGAGTTGGACACTGGTTTGATGGTGATGGGGCAATTTTGGGCGTGCATTTCACTGATGCTGGTGCTACGGGACTCTATCGTTATGTACAAACCGCTGGCTACCAGGAAGAAGCGGCTGCCGGTAAATTCCTCTACCCCAACTATGGGATGACGGCACCAGGACAAATTTGGGAGCGTTGGGGTAAGCCGGTGAAGAATGCAGCCAATACCTCAGTACTGGTATTACCGGATAAACTCCTGGCTCTATGGGAAGGTGGGAATCCCCATGCGCTCGACCTCCAGACGCTGGAAACCTGGGGAACAGATGATTTAGGGCAGTTAGATGAGGGAGCGACCTTTTCTGCCCATCCCAAGCGTGACCCCAAGACGGGCGAGATTTTTAACTTTGGCATTGCTATAGGACTAAATACAAAACTCAAAGTTTACAAAAGCGATCGCACTGGCAAGATTATCCAACAAGGGTCAGTGCAGCTCGATGGTCTTCCTCTAGTGCATGATTTTGCCTTAGCAGGGCAGTATTTAGTATTTTTTGTGCCGCCGGTACGAGTGAATCTCCTGTCAGCTGGACTAGGCTTAAGCAGCTACAGTGACTCAATAGAGTGGCAAGCGGGTAAGGCAACTCAGATTATCATCTTCGACCGCGAAACTCTCTCTTTAGTCAGTCGTAGTGAAACTGAGCCTTGGTTCCAGTGGCACTTCAGCAATGGCTATGTGGACGCAGATGGCTCAGTCATTATTGATTTTGTACGTTATCCAGACTTTCAAACCAATCAGTATTTGAAAGAAGTGGCGACGGGTCAAACCTACACAACGGTTAAGGGCACACTCTGGCGATCGCGTTTGAATCCTCAGACTGCCAAGGTAATGCAGTTGGAAGAAGTGTTAGACAGAGCTTGTGAGTTCCCCGTCGTGCCAGAGCCGTCCGTGGGACAAGCCTCACGTTACACCTATCTATCAGTACACCGTGACGGGGTGGATATTAGCAAGGAGTTTTATGGTGCGATCGCTCGGTTCGATCAGAAAACAGACACCCTGACAATGGCTGATAGGGGTGATAATTGGTATCCTTCAGAACCCATCTATGCTCCCGATGGCCTCAATCCTGAGCAGGGTTGGGTGCTAACGGTTGTGTATGACGGCAATTCTGGCACAAGTGAGGTAGTAGTGTTCGATAGCGATCGTCTTGATGATGAACCCGTATGTCGGCTGGCATTACCGAGTGTTATTCCCTTTAGCTTTCATGGCAAGTGGAAGCCTGCTTAGCTTGGTCAAAATTAAGTAGCTTACAACTTGCCGAAGCTACCTATTTATCTCTCCGTCCACAACCAGGAGGGGGACTCTGTCCCCGCTTGGAACAGTCAATCATCCTTTTTGCTTGTCCGGTTAATAACTGTTGTTGAACTAAATCAGATTGATATAGCTTTTCGGAAGGATATTCAACGTTTGAGAAACTATTTGCTAAACCAGTAAGTAACAGGCTTGCTAAAAGAATAGGGCTGTAGATGGGCATTATGCATATCCTTGTTATAGCTTCTAATGCCTCAATTCGCCCTTCTCGAAGCGGTATCCGTATAAAGTTGCGAGAAATAATAATGCAGTACAGAGCGAGTGGATAATCTCTGTTATTTAACTAGTTAGAAATACGGAGATTTGCAACGAACCAGATAAGTCGCCGCTACATAATATTTGGCTTACCTGTACAGGTTTTCCCCCTTTATTTCCCCAGAGCAATAGGGAACGAAAGGGGGTTCACTTCTTGTCTTGCTTCCTGTTGTTAGATACGTGATTTTACTGAGAACAGGAGGCGATGCTGAAATAAATTTTTTATTTCCTGTTATTAGATACGTAATTTTACTGAGAACAGGAGGCGATGCTTAAAAAACGAACCCGTATAATGTGGTACTTGGCTATTTTTCTAAGGAAGCGATCGCATTTTTTGAAGAGATAATATCAATCTACTTTGGAGATGCTACACATCATGGTCATGGGGGATAGTTAAGCTCATCCCCCGACTGAAGTACGGGGGATTTCGGAGTAATGGGTTTTCTTCCCTATTACCTATTACCCTTGCTCGGCGGGCGGCGGTTCCTCTCCCCACTTGAAGTAGGGGAAGGAACCGCCGATTTTCTGTAAGTATGAGGATTTCCCTGACCCCTGACCCCTGGCCCCTGATCCCTGACCTCTCTTAACTACTTATCAACAAGAGCTGCTAATCGAAAATACTCTCCACAGACTTATTGTGTCACTTAAGACAGACAACAGATGAAGGTGGACGGGAAGGAACCGCCAAGGATGTTAAGTCAAAACAACGCTCCAAACAACGATTTTCAATTTTCTCTGCAAGAACTTTGAGTAAACTGTATTGGTTTAAGACCGTTCCTGGTACGCTCAACCCCGTCATTTCTCGCATGGGTATTGGCACATTTTGGTCAAACTTAAACTGACCATCCTTAAGTTGAAAGAAGGCACATACTTGCTGCAATACCTGAACTTGGAATAGATGTTTCAGTTGTTCAGTTTGTAGAACTCCTTGATTTTTGAGGCACAAACCCAGCGGTTGATCATTTGGGTAAAACTGGAACAGCTTAGTAACTACCTGATTGCTGACCCAACGGCGTTGCTTAATTAACGAAATTAAACCTTGCTGGTCTAGTCGATTAGCTGCTGCTACAATACGACCCTGATGAACCCAGATGTAATAAACTGGCGGCATTGTTGCCGGGAATTCTGATAAGGCACGAAGTCTCAATACGCCAGTTTTATGACCTTTATCGATAAACTGAAATATTTCCGCCAAGGAAAAGTCTTTTAGTAAGCCTGTAGTAGACATAGTTGTTCAATTAGAGATTAAAAGACAAACCCAGAGAATTAATCAAGCTCTAAGCTTTTTATAGCAATATTTAGACTGTTTTTAATAAAAGCTTCCAACTATTCTTAACAAAGATTCAGATTAGTCTTAACAAGACTCTACAATAAATTGTCTAATACTCTTAACTGTTTACAAAAAGGTTTAATTTAAAGGTACATTAAAACAATTTCTCTATAAATAGGTAAATCCCCCTAGGACTTAGACTAGTTAGCTAGACAAAGTTAGGTTACATTTTTGCCTCATACCTATCTACATCAAGGTTTAACCATTAAGTTTGTATATCTAATTACAAATAGCTTATAAGAATGCATTAAACGCATTAAATGCATTCAGTGGTAACATAATGCTTTGTATAAAGGCATTACGGAATAGAGATTTTGTCAATAGCTCAAAATCAGGTGCAGCGATCGCTTTAACAAAGGCACTTCGGTTGTATCTATTTTCACAGGAAAGTTGAGTATGACTATCAGAATTTTTTACTGCAACCAAATTCCCATGTATGACTTAGCAGAGATTGATTGGCTCATAGATAATCCTGTTCGCCAATAAGCTTACCCACTACTCCGCTAGTGCGCTGCCCAAGTCTTGCTAGCTTCGACTTTAGCATTACCAGCCGCAGCTGCATATCTTCCGCATTCTTCCATAGAGCGATCGCGCCAGCCCTGTGTCTTGGTGGCAGGTTTTAGGTGGCGAGGTGGTAGGGTGAGGGGCGTGTCTTGGAGTTAGAATTTCCCCTACATCCTAATCTTTCCCGAGTCAACGCCCGAGATTTTCCCCTAAAACCTACCACCTACGACCTAACACCTTGACAGGGGTAGAGCGATCGCGCTCTGGATGTCGCTATCTGGCACAAGGGTACACTAATGACCAATGGCTCATGACTAAGGACAAATTAGGATGTCTTTCACTGCTAGTGTCATTTCTGCAAAAGAATGGGGTGCCAAACCCCCAAAACAGTGGTCAGGACAAACCAGACCGCAATATATCATCATTCACCATACCGCTACTCCTAATCCCCCCAATGATGTCTCAAAAGGCACATTAGGGGGAGCCAAGAACTTTGCCAAGAGTATTCAAAAAGCTCATATGGATGGCTTTGGCTGGGTAGATTCTGGTCACAACTTTTTGAACACTACGGGTGGTTTTTTGCTTGAGGGCAGACAAGGTTCTTTAGCAGCGATAAAACAAGGGAATTCTATCCGTTCAGCCCATTCTGGTAGCGCTAAAGGGAATCAGTCACCAGGCATTGAGAATGAAGGCACCTTCACCACCTACCAGATGAAAACACCGCAGTGGAATAGTCTGGTTGAGTTGTGCGTTTCTATTTGCTCTTCCTGCAAGATTGACCCAGACAATATTAAAGGACATCGAGACTTTTCGCCGACGCAATGCCCCGGTAACTGGTTGTACAGTCAATTACCCCGGTTGCGCAGTGAAGTCCGTAAACGTCTCGCCCTGCCAGTCGATGAGTATCTCAGGGAAGGCTCCTCAGGTGCAAAAGTCAAAGAACTACAGCAACTCCTCAAAGCTAAGGGCTTTAACCCCGGTCCTATTGACGGCATTTTCGGTTCTGGTACCGTAAAAGCGGTCATTTCTTTCCAGAAGTTTCAGGGACTCAAGGCAGATGCCGTGGTTGGACCAGCAACCTGGGAAGCGCTGACTAGTACTCCTATACAGAAAAACGAAGTCCCCACTGCTGTCAATCTGCTTGATACCTACAAGTTTTATCGCGGCTTAACCCACCAAGATCAGGCGATCGAATGGTTGCAAGGACAAGTCTCAACACAAGTCCTAGAGGACTTTGCACAAAAATGGCGCAATACACCCTCGGAACCGTTTCTACCCCTACAGGAAGGAGCTGTTGGACCAGAAGTGAAGCAACTCCAGCAGCGCCTACAACAACAAGGATTTAATCCGGGTCCAGTTGACGGGATTTTTGGTGGGGGTACGAAAGCTGCTGTAATCGCCTTTCAGGAGTCTAAAGGTATTTTTGCGGATGGGTTTGTGGGTGCCAAAACCTGGACGACTCTGAATCTTAGCTAACTCAATGAGTTTAGGTGGCGGTGGTTGGAGCTAATGGTTACACAAATCATACTCATAACGAGTATGATTTACTATAGGAACTCAAATACTACAGCTTTTGCAGTGGTTAATGACTGGTGTTGCGAGGTTTAACAATGGCTCATCTCAACCAACGCCGCTCTCAAAACGTCAGCGGTGACTTTTACGTCGATAGTACCTGCATTGATTGTGATACCTGCCGCTGGATGGCTCCGGAGGTGTTTCATCAAGCTGGTGAGCAATCTGCGGTTTATCATCAACCCGCCTCCCAGACAGAACGGTTGCGATCGCTCCAGGCGTTATTGGCTTGTCCTACTGCTTCAATTGGTACTGTGGAGAAGCCCAAGGACATCAAAGACGCCCAGCAGAGTTTTCCGATTCTTGTCGCAGAAAATGTTTACCACTGCGGCTATCATGCGGAAAATTCCTATGGTGCTGCTAGTTACTTAATTGTGCGACCAGAAGGCAATATTTTGGTGGATTCCCCCCGGTTTACACCTCCACTGGTCAAGCGCATAGAGGAGATGGGTGGGATTCGCTATTTGTATCTGACGCACCGGGATGATGTGGCAGATCATCAAAAATATGCCGAGCATTTCAGGTGCAAGCGTATCCTCCACAGTGACGATATCAGCAGTGGTACTCGTGATGTTGAAATGCAGCTAACTGGGTCAGAAGTGATGCAGTTGGAACCAGATTTGTTGATTATCCCGGTTCCCGGTCATACTAAAGGTCATACGGTTTTGCTGTATAACAATAAGTTCCTATTCACGGGTGACCATCTTGCCTGGTCTGACCAGCTTAATCAGCTGATTGCCTTCCGTAATGCCTGCTGGTACTCTTGGCCGAAACTAGTCAAATCCATGAAAAAGCTTACTAACTACTCGTTCGAGTGGGTGCTACCGGGTCATGGACGCCGATATCATGCTGATTCAGACAAAATGAGCCACCAACTGGACCAGTGTATTGCTTGGATGGAGGTCAACTAATAGTTATAGGAGTTACGCGATCGCAACAGATTTAGCAGATTCCACCTATTAAGAAGAGGGCTTAAGATACTATGATTAAGCCCTCTCAAAATATTTGTGTACACTCACCAATATGCTCCTTTATCGCAGACATCTGTTCTTGTAGGCTTGTACTTATCGGGCGGAGTTATCCAGTAATCATTCAAATATTTTTCTTTCCAGTCCTCCCATTGCAGCCAGCGTTTCCCTACCACGCCAAACACAAGCTGTTGATGACCACCTAAGTCAAACCCAATCTTACCCAGACTTTTAATGTAGGAGGCGATGGGTATTGCCAGTCCGGCAGCTGATATTAAGGCAATATCAAAATCTTTTTTATCAATTTCATCGGTTATATCTTTGAATAAATCTAGAGCAGTAGGATACCTTTCCTGAGTTTCACTTGCAAATCCGTAAGGGAATTCCAAGGCATCTACCTCTTTTGGATAGAACCACTTTTTTTCTATCTTAGACCAAACATTTTCAAATATCTCTTTAGTTGCCCTTTCCTTTAAGATTCCAGCAAAAGGGCTTATTAATAGTATTTTTCTATCTCTAAAATATTGCAAATAGCATTCTCTTTCATTCATAGAATATGAGCCATAAATTTTGTGAGCTTCATAGTCTATCAGTTTGTTTTTTAACTGATAGTATTTTAGCATTTCCAGTTCCCATGAAGAATAAAAAATACCTAAGCAGTCTATGTTTTTTACATGTTCTATATAAAATTTGTTAAATTCTAAATAAAAACTTGGATCTGGCGGAAAGATACCCGATTGCTTCAACCCATGAAACCTTAAATCTTTTTTAAACTTTTCAATCTTTGCGCTGTCTTTCTCTTTTTTTTTTTTAATCTCATAGTACATCCAGTGCTGCGGGGACACACCTATTTTCCCAGCCGCATAACCAGTATTGTTTTCAATGGCGTTTCTTAAATCATCTATAAATTCATGTTTTGAGATAGTATTATATCGAGTTTTATGAAGCAATTCGCCAGCATATTGAACTTTACGGTAAACCCAATTTACCAAAGATATTTGTCTCAGAGGGTCTTTTAGGCTATGACTTAAGCGTTTCATTTTTCAAACTCCATGTATTGCCGCTACGATCTTTGCATAAGAGACTTTACAAGAATAAATCATCTGTAACGACAAAGGAAAAAGCTGGAAAAAAGCAGCCATACTCCGCACGGTCATAATCTGTCATTCTGTAGTTTGCTTCCCGAAGGGTACAGATAGCGCACAGAATCTGGAGAGATGCTAGGCTGACGCCGACGCTCCTGACGCCGCTCCACAGCGTTACGCTACTCATGACAAAAGCTAATTTGTGACCGCGTGCAGTATAACTAATCGTTTGAGTCGGTGCTACTTAACCATCAACTCGCGATTAGCTGAGAAGGCGTCACACGCCACAACTGCTCTAATCTCGACGCTGGCATGGTGAGATACAAAACATCACCAGCACTCAGGCAAGTCTCCAAGACATCCCACCCATGAAGAGTTTGACAGTTGGTTTCGATATACAGTGGCACGAAGTCAGCATCCATTGCGACCTCTTTGACACAGCGTCCACAGAAGGGATGCCCTGGTGTAATCATCGTTGCTAAGGCTACCCAAAGAGTATTGCCAGTCATTCCATTGCCCAAAATTTTTCCTCCCAAAGCAGCGGCGGCGAAGGAAGGAGTTGCTAATTCCGCTGGACACAATACAGCTTCAAATTCAAAAACCTGTTGTACCATGCGGGAAAAGTACGGGTCTTGATTACGCACAACTACCGGCAGTTTGGGGGCAAGGCTTTTGGCGCTCAGAGCAATCTCTAAATTGGCAGTGTCGTCGCTTGTCACGGCTAAGAGAGCTTCAGCTTTCTGAACATTAGCCTCTGTGAGAGTGGCAGACAAACCGCCATCTCCGTGAATGACTGGAATTCCCAAGGAACGGACAATGTTGAGGAAACGGTTGTTGAGGTCAGGCTCTATTACTACAACCTCGTGTCCGTGGGAATGAAGTTGGTTGACAATTTGAACCCCAACCCCACCCAGTCCACAAACTATGTGGTGATTTCGTGTGGGAACCCTAGCGGCGTCCCAAAACTGTTTGAATCGGGTTCCCAAGACAAAATCGTTGAGTAGGGCGTAGCAAATACCAATAACACCTGCTCCCACCAACATCATTACTGCTGTAAAGAGCTTAATGCTATCGGGTGCGTGTTCTGCTACCTGTTCTTGACCCCCAGCACCCGTAATCATGCCGACGGAAAAATAGAGAGCATCGACCACTGATATATTGCCATCGACACAAACATAGGTCAGTGTGGCAAGAAAAATCATCACCAAGAGGGCGATCGCCACGACCAATATGGGTTGAGCATGATTCTGAAACTGTCGCAGGTTCGTGATGACTTTAAGCAGTTTACGCAGCCAAGATTGACGATGGCTACGAAAATGGGGCTTAGTGCCAATAATCAGGCGATCGCCTGGTTGCAACTGCTGCCCATCCACCACGGCAGATACCAAATCCACCTGACCCTTTACCGGCAAGTAGTAAATCAGCATCCGCGATCGATCATCCCAAAGGTCACTCAATCGGCGTCCAACCCAAGGGTGGTTTTCCTTAATGACTTCTTCGTAGATGGGCCAAGTTTGGTTAAATAGCCGCAGTTGCCCAATGGCTTCATTTCCCAGTGCCGTAAAAGCAAACACCGGCGCGGCAAGAGCAGAAACGCTCAGACTGACGTGGTCGGGAAGCGTTTGATCTAGGCGACTGCCCAGACTGGTATTGAATAGGCGGTTAATAATGCGAATCCGAGGATTGAGAACTCTTGCCTGAGTGAGGATAGCAAGATTCAGGGCGTCGTCGTTACTGGTGAGAACGAGGGTTTGGGCATCCTTAATCCCAGCACGTAGCAGAGTAGAAGCCGCCCGTAAATCTCCAATAACGACATTATTATCCTCACCAGGGAGAGAGCGGTCACTGATGCCAACAACAGCCGCTCCCTGCTGCCTTAGTAAGCCGAAAATTTGATATCCAGTACGACCCAAGCCACAGACAATGATGCGGGGTTTCATGAATCAGCTTTGTTGACAGACAGCTTGCTACCTTTCGAGCAGAGCGACGGAAATAAACGTAACTTACGGCATCAGAGCAGTCCGCTCATCGCTAAAAGCGGATAACTGACCCCTAAAAACCAGAATATTGTGTTTATTTCTACCCACCTGCTTAGCAGTTAAACCCCTATTCTTATCTAGGTTAGCTGACAAGACTGTAGCTGAAGACACCACTGCTACAAGACCTGAAAGCTGATGTTTGCGATCGCGGGAGCCTTCGAGGTATTTTGAGGGCAAAGTGCTGCGCCTCAAGGAATCATGGTTAAAAATGAGGGTATAAA
>DATNQP010000165.1:0-2767 GCA_036703965.1 Leptolyngbyaceae cyanobacterium | reverse complement strand
AAAAGCGGGACCCGTAATTACCGACCAAGGCAACATGGTGATTGATGTTAAATTCGACTCTATTGATAACCCAGCTGAACTAGAAAAGACGCTGAATAATATTCCGGGAGTTCTAGAAAATGGCTTATTTGTCGGCGTTGCGGATATAGTTCTCGTTGGCGAAGTCAAGGACGGTCAGCCCGTTGTAAGGGAAATGTGAAATCGCTAATTGCTAATCGCTAATTGAGAGCTTGTTTATTATCATTAGCGATTAGTAAATCAAGTGTATTTCAGCCTATGAGTCCTCTAGCACCAATACCTCATAATTAGGTCTAAGGACTTCCCGTCCTCCCCAACCAATATTGCAATTTCTGCCAATAACTTTTCCAGGATGTAAACCATCCTGATAAGCCGCCCGACATACGTACAAAGACTGACCCTTTTCATTGCCACCCACCATCGCCCCTGGTGGTACACGTCCGTTAGATGCAGCTATCCAAACCAATCGAACTGATCGAGGGGCGGTGAGAACTTCATAGTTAGGAGTGAAAACTTCCCACCCTCCCCAGCTAATGTTGCAATAGTTGCCAACGATTTTTCCTGGATGAGTTCCATTTCCATAGTTGGCGCGACACAGATACAGAGGACGACCTTTTTCAGACCCAGCCACAAACGTTCCTGGCAGGATTTGTCCGTTAGATGCTGCAAACCAACCCAAGGCAACATCGGGTTGCGGTCTGTTTTGAGTGAAGGCAGCAGGAGTGAAGGCGAGAAGAAGGGCGATTGGTAAGAATGAGACTGTGGCAGTACGCACAATTGTAATAAGCACTGTAATTTACTTGTAAAGGGAGTTTGGCTGTAGAAGTACAGACGTGGAAAGCGGCTGTCAGGAGTTACGCAACAACCATCTTCTAGCCTCCCCTAATTTTGGGGGAGAAGATTCTAGTTCCCCCAGATTTGGGGGTTAGGGGGCGAGTCCGTAAGTCCTAGCTCTTTTGTTCAAGGCGTGTTTTATAACCATGCAATACCGACGATTTGGGCGTACAGAATTACAAATGCCGGTGTTTTCCTGCGGCGGCATGAGATATCAATTCAAGTGGGGGGATGTCCCAGGATGGCAAATTCCCAGAGATAATCAACAGAATCTAGAAGCGACGATTCGCCGGTCTCTAGAGGTCGGAATTAATCATATTGAAACGGCTCGTGGCTATGGGACTTCCGAGATGCAGTTGGGACGAATACTCCCCACTTTTCCCCGTGAGCAGCTGATTGTCCAAACTAAGGTTAGTCCTAATTCAGACTCTAAAGAATTTCGGCGTGAGTTTGACAAATCGTTGGCTTTCCTAAAGCTAGACTACGTTGACCTGCTGGGGTTTCACGGCATCAATACTCCTGAGTTGCTGCATGATAGCATCCGTCCTGGCGGCTGTCTGGATGTAGCGCGGAAGCTGCAAGAGCAAGGTAAGGTGAGATTTATTGGCTTTTCCACCCACGGGCCGACGGATGTTATTGTTGAAACGATCGCAACCAACCAGTTCGACTACGTTAACTTACATTGGTACTACATCAATCAGTTCAACTGGCCTGCCATCGAAGCGGCGACGCGCCACGATATGGGTGTTTTTATTATCAGCCCTTCGGATAAAGGGGGAATGCTCTACAAACCACCACAGAAGCTTGTAAAACTCTGTGCGCCCTTTAGTCCAATGGTGTTTAATGACCTGTTTTGTCTCTCGCATCCTCAGGTGCATACTTTGAGTGTGGGAGCCTCACGACCGTCGGATTTTGATGAACACCTGAAGGCAGTGGAGTTGTTAGATAAGGCAGCTGAAATTTTACCACCGATTCTGGCAAGTCTGGAGGAAGAAGCGATCACAACTCTCGGCGAAGACTGGGTAAAAACTTGGCACGTCGGCTTACCGAAGCCTGAAGAAACACCGGGAGGCATGAATATCCTGGTAATTTTGTGGCTCAGGAATCTCGCTCTTGCCTACGACATGATGGAATACGGTAAAATGCGCTACAACATGCTGGGCAATGCTAGTCACTGGTTCCCTGGTAATAAGGCAGAGCGAGTTAAAGAACTCGATTTACGGCAATGCCTACGCCAGAGTCCTCACGCCAACAAGATTCCTGCTTTCTTGGAAGATGCCCATCAATTATTAGGCGGTCAAGCTGTTCAACGTCTATCTCAAAGCTGAAGAAAGAAACCTATTTCCTTTTCCTTTGTTTCTTTTTAATGGGTACTTCCCTGATCGGTGAACAAGAGCGCAAGTACACGCAGTGACGGATGCTATTACTGATTGGCGTTGTGAAGCTTTCAATTGATTCAATCACCCCGCCTAAGTGTTCAACGACTACTTTTAGATCTTGGGTCTCCTCATCTGTCCAATGTCCCCGGTAGAGGATGGCCAAACCACCGCTTTTCAGCAGTGGTAGCGCATACTCTGCACAGACAGATGCTGGTGCAACAGCCCTAAGCAGGGCTATGTCGTAAGTTTGTCTGTGTTGCGGCTGTTGAGCGATCGCTTCTGCTCTGCCAGTTAAGGTTGTAGCGTTTTCTATCCCCACTTTGGCGAGCAGCGTTTCGAGAAAGTTGATTTTTTTGCGGGTGGAATCGAGTAAGGTAACAGAACTTTGAGGAAAAGCGATCGCGACCGGTAGTCCTGGAAATCCTGCACCCGTTCCAATATCAATAATGTTTAGAGATAGAGGACAAATTTCACTATTGCCTTCTGACTCCTGACTCCTGACTCCTGACTCCTGACTCCAAACTCCCCGCAAAGAA
>DATNQP010000164.1:0-4562 GCA_036703965.1 Leptolyngbyaceae cyanobacterium | reverse complement strand
CCTAGCACTAGCTTCAACAATGCTACTGAGATAGGGTTGTCTACTACTTTGAGAAAGGTGCTGGCAAAGAGAGTGAGTACCTTGCGGGGTGGCAACGCCATCATCTCCTCACCATGATTGAGCAACTGCAATACAGGCAGACGCTGCTCAATCACCTGCTGAAACAGGTCGCTCTTATCCTTGAAGTAGTGGTAAATCAAACCGGGTGAGCCAATTTCAGAGGCAGCAGCAATATCTTTGTTGGTCGCCTTCTCAAAGCCCTTGCTTGCAAAGACGTGCAAGGCACCGTCAATGATTTGCTGTCGCCGACTCTCAAAGTCTTGCTCATCCCGTTGCGGCATCGTCGTCTATTGGTTAATTGACTGATTAATCAATAATAAACTGTTGAAGGAGCGATCGCAAGGCTTTTAAGACCAACAGGACTTACGCAAATACTGTCATGCAAGCCCCCCTAACCCCTCAAATCTGGGGGGAACCGGACTTTTCTCCCCCCAGATTTGAGGGCGTCGTGGTGGATTACGTAAGTCCTGACCAAGCAAGATGATATCTGCAAATGGAGAATATCGATGCCAAATCACCTCTGCTGTCAAAGTACGATGGAATCAGACGAGCGAACTTGATTTATTGGAAACATCTTGAGGTAGGTGATTAGAGTTCTGTTAAAACCAACATAGCGACAGGGAAGAATTAGCTGAACAAGGCAATAGGAATCTATCGTGGCGCAGGTTGTTCTAGAAAACGTTTACAAAAGCTTTTCAGGTCGTAAGGGCGAGAAAACTGTCACAGCAGTAACACCAGAGCCTCTACTCTCACCAGTGGATGAAGCACCACTCGTTACGCTTGACAAGTCTTCCGCGCGGGATGCTACGCGATCGCAAACGTCTGGCAGCGTGAATGTCTTGCGGCGAATCAACCTGACAGTGCATGACGGTGAATTTATGGTGCTGGTTGGACCTTCTGGCTGCGGTAAGAGTACTTTATTACGATTGATTGCTGGGCTAGAAGAGATGACTGGCGGCAATATCTGGGTGGGCGATCGCTTAGTCAATGATTTGCCACCCAAGGAACGAGACATCGCGATGGTGTTTCAGAACTATGCCCTCTATCCCCACATGACAGTCTATGACAACCTCGCGTTTGGACTACGGCGCACAAAATTGGGGAGTGGGGAAGAGCAATCTCCAAACCAGATTCCTAAGTGGGTAGAGGATGGATTTGTAAGGATAACGCGATCGCTCCCCAAGGGACTACACTACCTCTCTGAGCGAGAGAAAGCTGTAAAAAAGCAGGTTGATACCGTTGCTCAGTTATTGCAAATTGGGCCACTGCTGAATCGACTGCCTAAACAACTGTCTGGAGGACAAAAGCAACGGGTAGCACTGGGACGTGCCATCTCCCGCAATCCCCAAGTCTTTTTGATGGATGAACCGCTTTCCAACCTAGATGCCAAACTCCGTGCAGAAACCCGCACCCAAATCGTCAAACTTCAGCGGCAACTCGGTACAACAACAATCTATGTTACCCACGACCAAACCGAAGCAATGACAATGGGCGATCGCATTGCCGTCATGAATCAGGGTCAAATCCAACAGATTGCTCCCCCACTAGAACTTTACAACCATCCCGCCAACCAGTTCGTTGCCGAATTCATTGGTTCACCGCCGATGAACTTTCTCCCTGTACAGATTAAAGCGCCTCTTCTGATTCATCATCCCCAATTTCGCCTCACTCTCCCAGAAGTCTGGGAACCCGTTCTGCAAAAGTACGACGGACGTTCCCTGACCTTAGGTATTCGTCCAGAACACCTTAGCATCAGCGTTCCTGCCCCCAAAAACTTGTTGGTGCAAGTTGAACTCGTAGAAGCACTGGGCAACGACACCTATCTATCTGTGAGTCTGGCTGAAGCATCTACCCTACAGGTAAGAATTCCACCCGATCAACTTGTACAAATCGGTGAACAACTTTGGCTATCGATAGCAGCCGACAAAATTCATTTATTTGACCCTCAAACCGGCATAGCCATCCAGTCTGAATAGTAATAGCTAATGTCGCATCTAAGCTTAAGCCCAGATTCGGCACCCTGAAGTGTCACCCTAAGGATTTCGAGAGATTGGGGATTGGGAGTGTCATGTCCTTATAGCAGGGAATTGCCTCTTGCTTGTGACTCTAACCCCTAGTCATAAGATTTTATGACTTCCCAGGATAGCCTTTTCCGGTAGATACGTTACATTTTTTTACATAAAACAGCTGTAAATTGACCAGTGATTGCCCTCAGTCACTCAGCTTTTAACGCAGCGTGACAATCTTAGTAACGCATCGAAAAGCTTCTAACCACCTCACTCTAAAGGGTCAACCCAAAATTATATGAGGTTATACCCTCCGATGGATAGAGCAAGTCGAGATTTGCGTTACATTATTTAACATAAGCAATGAAACAACGAAGTAATTACGAAACAGATTAGCCACTATGAAAAACGTACCAACTCCTCCCATCACAGACCCCGCAGATCGCAATGCTTGGAAGTCGGGTTTCACCCCCCAAGCGGAAATCTGGAACGGTCGCCTCGCCATGATTGGCTTTGTCGCCGCATTACTGACTGAGCTATTTGCCAACCAAGGTGTACTGCACTTCTGGGGTCTGATGTAGGTCATCAGAAACTGACTCAAAATCCACACATTCGCAAAAAGAAGGCCACAAATGACGACTAACCCAACCCCACCAATCACTAATCCTGAAGACCGTAACGCCGTTAAGTTTGGTTTCACACCTCAAGCCGAGATTTGGAACGGGCGGCTGGCAATGCTGGGATTTGTGATTGCGATCGCTATCGAACTGTTTTCAAACCAAGGTGTTCTACACTTCTGGGGCTTAATTTAAGCCTAGTAGAACCAACTCCGAACAATCCAGTAACTCATCATTTGACAAGAGGAACTTAGGAAATGACTAAGACACCAACCCCACCAATCACTAATCCTGAAGACCGCAATGCCGTTAAGTTTGGTTTCACACCCCAAGCTGAGATTTGGAATGGACGGCTGGCAATGCTGGGATTTGTGATTGCGATCGGTATTGAACTATTTTCCAGCCAAGGTGTCCTGCACTTCTGGGGACTACTGTAGGTTAAATGCATCTCACAATTAGCTCAATAGTAGAAACCTAGGAAGTTTACGTAAACCTCCTAGGTTTCTTTCTTTTATAGGAATTCTCATTGATGCAATACAGGTCGTTCGTAGGGGTTAAGGTATCCGTGCCCCTAATGTATTTAAGATTGAAGGGCTAGAAAGACAAGTCCCTAATGTCCTGATTAAATCGAGAGCACCAATCAACCAGAAAGCTAAAATAGAGCAAAATTGTTGCCATAAGACAGCTAAATAGGACACTCATGACCACTGCTGCACCGGTTAAAACTCAGTACGAAGCAATTATTGGTCTAGAAACCCATTGTCAGCTGAGTACCCAAACAAAGATTTTCTCTCATTCCTCTACAGAATTTGGTGGTACCCCAAATACAAACATCGATCCGATTTGTCTGGGAATGCCAGGGGTGCTACCTGTACTGAATCAAAAGGTACTGGAGTATGCCGTCAGAGCCGGTTTGGCGCTCAATTGCCAGATTGCACCCTACAGCAAATTTGACCGTAAACAGTATTTTTATCCTGACCTCCCTAAAAATTATCAAATTTCTCAATTTGATTTGCCAATAGCTGAGCATGGCTGGTTGGAGATTGAACTCCCTGATGAAGCGGGTAACCCCATTCGCAAAAAGATTGGTATCACTCGTCTTCACATGGAGGAAGATGCCGGAAAACTAGTTCATGCAGGAAGCGATCGCCTTTCAGGTTCTACCTACTCTTTGGTAGATTACAACCGTGCCGGGATACCACTGATCGAAATTGTCTCAGAACCCGATATGCGTTCTGGGCAAGAAGCCGCAGAGTATGCCCAGGAACTGCGCCGGATTATGCGCTACATCGGCGTCAGTGACGGCAATATGCAAGAAGGCTCTCTGCGCTGCGATGTCAATATTTCCGTGCGTCCCTTTGGACAGAAGGAGTTTGGCACCAAGGTCGAAATCAAAAACATGAACTCCTTCAACGCCATCCAAAAGGCGATCGAATACGAAATTGAGCGGCAAATTGCTGCGGTTGAAGCTGGGGAACGTATTGTTCAAGAAACTCGACTCTGGGAAGAAGGTAGCCAACGCACGATTAGTATGCGGATTAAGGAAGGCTCCAGCGACTATCGCTACTTTCCTGAACCGGACTTACCTCCCATCGAGGTATCAAAGGAGCAGTTGGAGCAATGGCGTAGCGAACTTCCTGAACTGCCTGCACAGAAACGGCATCATTATGAAACTGAGTTAGGGCTTTCTGCCTATGATGCTCGTGTGCTGACGGATGACAGGCTAGTAGCAGAGTATTTTGAAGCAACTGTTGCGGCTAAGGCAAATCCTAAGCAAGCCGCTAACTGGGTAATGGGAGGTATTGCCGCTTATCTCAACACCGAGAAACTAACAATCACCCAGATAGCCCTCAAACCGCTTATCCTAGCAGAACTAATC
>DATNQP010000163.1:0-8470 GCA_036703965.1 Leptolyngbyaceae cyanobacterium | reverse complement strand
AGACGCGGAGACGCGGAGACGCGGAGATACGGAGACACCGATAGTTTAAGAACGTGGGACAGAAGAATTAGGCTTAATTGCCCATTGCTCTGGATGGGAAATCATCGCCACCAATTGGCTCAGTAATTCTTCACATCGCCTATCTAGATATGAAGCTTGTTCTGGTGTTAAATAGCGACACCTCAAAGCAATCTCAATCCAAGTCTGAGTCTCTGCTGCTTCACTCTCGGCATCGCTCAATTTACTGACAAAAGCGGCTGGATACCTCCGTTTCCGCCAAGCTTCTGTAATATTAGCTGCTACGGAGCGGGAGGAGCGGCGTATCTGATCTGTTAAAGAAAAACGTTCTTCTACTGGAAAAGATTGGGTAATTTCAAAAATTTCCATCGCTATTTCTATCGCATTCTGCCATACCCGTAGCTCCTTAAATGAACGGATGTTTGCCATGAACCATATTCCTATATCTATCTCTCTAATTCTCCGCGTCCCCGCGTCTCCACGTCCCCGCGTCTCCACGTCCCCGCGTCTCCGCGTCTGCTTATCTTAGTTCCATTCGTGTCATGTCCTCGTCAATACAATGGTCTGGATTCTGATGGCAGTGCATGAGGGTAGCATACTGTGAGTGATACTACTGTTAGTGGCTAAGATAACTGGAAACCGGCAAAAAACAGACTATGGCAGAACTTCCTAATTCACTAGAAGAAGCGATCGCTCAAGCTAAAGAGGCGACCATTGCGGCTCTCAATGATGGTCGCACCAAATTGCAAGTCGAGTTGGTCTTTCCAGAAATTGCCCTCCAATCCCAGTCGATAGCCGAGCAATTTATTCCCATCTTTGAACAACTCGGACTCCAGCCCAAAGTTTTCTTTTCTGATACAGGTGCGGCGGCGCTTGCCCGCCGGGATTGGGGAGAAGTTCCTTTTAAAATTGATGACGTTGGCACCTCTCGGAGTCCCATAGAAAGGAAAATTGAACCAGATGATGAGGCGTTCTTACTCGTCGCCCCAACCTCTGTGGAAGTTGCCCAAGTCGAAAAATTGTCCAATCTTGCTGGCGATCGCCCCTTTGTTTTGGTCAACCCCCAACTGGAAGATATCTACGTTGTTGGTTTGGGCTACACCGCACGCCAGCTGCGCGATCGCTTCCTCAGCACCATCGAGTCCTGTTACTACGTCCGACCCCTCAATGGAGCCGCCCTGCTTCGCGTTTACCCCTCTCTCTGGCAAGTCTGGCTAGAAATCAATGACGAATATCAGCTAATTGCCGAAGAGCCTCAAAAACCAGTGGGAGACAACCTTGACCAAATCCTGCTCAAGGCTAGCAGTAACAGCGTCACAGGTGAGGCAACATCCTCTATCAAGAAACCTGGATTTCTCACCAATCTTCAGCGCTTCTTAAACGCTTTGACCCGGTAACTTGTAAGCTGATGGGCATTTAAATTGTGCCTCTCACTGTGCAACTTGGATGCCGATTAGCTTAGAGGCACGGCATGCCGTGCCTCTACTTGGCTCGATGAGAGGAGCGATAAAACGGTTTCTTAACAACAACTGCTGGATGAGCCTTACCCCGGATTTCCACCTCTAGCTGTTGACCCGTCTTCGACAATTGAGTGGGAACATAGGCAAGTGCGATCGCACGTCCTACTGTGGGTGATAGGGTGCCACTGGTCACTTCTCCAACTGCTTTCCCCTCATACAACACGGGGTAGCCATGACGTGCAATGTAACGCCCTTGCATTTCCAACCCAACAAGGCGTCTTTCTACTCCCGCTGATTTTTGATGTTCCAGTACGGAACGCCCGATAAAGTCGCCTTTGGTATCCAGGTGAACCACCCAACCTAAGCCTGCTTCTAAGGGGGTTGTAGTTTCATCAATATCTTGACCGTAAAGTGCCATTGCCGCTTCCAGTCGTAGCGTATCCCTAGCACCCAAACCACAGGGAGTAACCCCAGCCTGAAAAAGCGATCGCCACAGTTCTACCCCAACCTCTGGGTCTACCATTATCTCAAACCCATCTTCACCGGTGTAACCCGTCCTAGCGATAAAAGCAGGCTGTCCCAATACCTTTGCTTCTAGGTGTCCGAAGGCTTTTACCGGCGTTAAGTCTTCCTCAACAAAAGGCTGAAAATAAACAGCCGCTTGTGGTCCCTGCACGGCAATTAAGACTTTTTCTTTGGAGAGGTCTTGCAAACTCACTGAGACAGATTCTAAATTTGCCGATAACCAGGCTTTATCCCTAGTCCGGGTTGCCGCGTTGACAATCAACATGCCCCGTTGATCACCTGCCTCATCTTCACCCTGGTAGTAAAAAATGATGTCATCAATGATGCCAGCTTGGGGATTCAACAAAACAGTGTACTGAGCTTCCCCAGGTTTCAACCGCGTTAAATCCGAAGGCACCAAAGGCTGCAACTCCTCCCGTAGCTGCCTACCTCTAAAAGCAAATTTCCCCATGTGGGAGATATCGAACATTCCTGCTGAAGTTCGCACCGCCTCATGTTCGGAGCTAATGCCACTGTACTGCACGGGCATTTCCCAACCGGAAAAGGCAGTCAGCCGCGCTTTCTGTTCTACCGCTAGGTCAAACAGAGGTGTTCGGGCAAGAAGCGGCGTCTCTGGTTTTGATGCTTCGGATTGAGCCACAGGTAGTATTTAGTTGCAGGTGCATATCTTATCTTATCGAGATGCGGTATAGCGTGGGGCTTCTCCTGGTTGAAGCTAAAATCGGAATCAAAACGATACAAGGGGCGACAGATGCTTCAGCGAATTTGGCAATGGCTCAAGGGGTTGTTTGGGCGTCTGTTTGGGGTTGGAACTCGTTTGCCAGACAGAGGTGGGCAACATGCCCACTCGACAAGAGAGGGTGCGCCTACGCCCAAACCACTAGAAGATTCAGATTACGAGTATCTATTCAGGCAACTGCTGGAAGGGGTAAAACATGGTTGGCAACAGGATCGGGTTTTGCGATGGTTTGAAGGGTTGAAAGGGCGTACCACGGAAGCGGAATGGGCTGCGTGGTTGCGTCGCTTTGGCGAAAGAGTTTTGGCGTCAGGCGCACTGAATAATGAGTTAGCCGCACGGCTGTTGCAACTGAGTGAGCAGATACAATCTATTCCATCTCTACAGGAAATTAAAGAGGTTGCCTACGACATCGGCATGCAGTTGCTAGATAGGAACCCAGGTGAACCTATATGGGAGTACGAAGGCCCAGATGCACTTCCCCCAACCCCCTCTTATCAAGAGGGAGAACAAATCCAGCAAGAAGAAGCAGGCGTTGAAACAATTACCTTGGATGAGTTGTTGGGAAGGTTAGAGCAAGACCCTAACTTACTCCAGGTGATTGCCGAACAGGTAGGAATTGAAACGACCAATCCACAAGCTATTATTGAGGCATTAATTAATCAATTCAGTACTGCCAATCAGCTAGCTATAGAGGATGCAGAAACTTGGTTTAGCCTAGGCAATCAGCAAGCTGACGCAGGAGATTTGGAAAGTGCGATCGCGTCTTATGAGAAGGCTTTAGAAATTAAACCTGATGACTACGAAGCTTGGATTAACCGAGGCAATACTTTAGTGGAGTTAGGGCGAAGTGAAGACGCGATCGCTTCTTATGATAAAGCCTTAGAATTCAAGCCCGACTACGATGATGCTTGGAACAATCGGGGTTTGGCGCTGCTGGAGTTAGGGCGAAATGAAGACGCGATCGCGTCTTATGATAAAGCTATAGAATTCAATCCCAACTGCTATGAAGCTTTGTACAACCGAGGCAATGCGCTGGTGATGATAGGGCGAAGTGAAGAAGCCCTTGCCGCTTACGATAAAGCGATAGAAATCCAACCTGACTTCCACGAAGCTTGGATTAACCGGGGCGTTGTGCTGAAGTACATCGGGCGAAATGACGAAGCGATCGCCGCTTGCAACAAAGCCATACAAATCAACCCCAACTCTCACGAGATTTGGCACAAGCGAGGTGCTGTACTTTACGATTTAGGAAATATTGAAGAAGCACTCGTCTCTTTTGAGAAAGCGATAGAAATCCAATCCGACTTTCACGAAGCTTGGCACAATCGGGGGCTGGCGCTGAGGAAATTAGGGCGATTAGATGAGGCAGGTTTTAGCTTTGAAAAAGCCCAAGAAATTCAAGCCCGCTAGTGCAGCGTGGCAGAAATAACTATCCAGTTGAAAAAGGTTAAAAAGCTTACTGTACAAGCTTTCTTGCCTTCTGCCTTCTGCCTCCTGCCTTCTGCCTTCTTGCACTAGTGCTTTATTTGTTGAGTACAGTACCTTTCAGTTGAAAAGGTTACCTGAGATCTTGCACCATTCTCAGTAACGAGCTTGCACCCGCCGTGGACTCAAGGATACTATTGGCGAATTTGGAAAACCTAACCCCCCAACCCCCTTCCCTGCAAGGGAAGGGGGAGGCAGACTCCCCTCTCTTAGGGGAGGGGCTGGGGGAGGGGTCACACCCTTCGCTAATTGACCAACAAGATCATTAATTCCCTGGCGGGTGAATGGGTAGGTCCAAGATATCAGAAGAGGAACTTTGCCAGATGACGCCGCCACAGCCACAAGACACGCTTACTCTTTTTAATCAAGGTCTTCAGCAACTCCAGGCAGGCAACTACAGCGCTGCACTTACCTATTTTGACAGTGCCTTGGCTATCAATCCCAACGACCCAAATATCTGGGAAAAACGGGCTTCGGCACTACAAAACTTAGGAAACTACGCAGCAGCGATCGCTTCTAACACTATTGCCCTCAGCTTCTATTCCGGTGACATTAAGTTCTTTGATGCAGAAGCATGGTGTGACCAAGGCAATCAGCAAGCAATGGCAGGGGATTTTGTAGGAGCAATCGCATCATACGATAAAGCTCTCCAATTCAAACCCGACGACTACGAAGCTTGGCACAACCGAGGCACTGCACTGTATCACTTAGGGCAATTTGAACAAGCGATCGCATCATACGACAAAGCCCTGGAAATCAAACCCGACTACCACCTAGCTTGGAACAACCGGGGCAATGCGCTGGTAGAGTTAGGGCAATTTGAAGAAGCGCTCGCATCATATGATAAAGCCCTGCAATTCAAACCTGACTACCACGAAGCTTGGTATAACCGGGGCTTGGCGCTGGGGAAGTTAGGGCAATTAGAAGAAGCGATCGCATCATATAACAAAGCCATCCAAATCAAACCCGACTACCACAAAGCTTGGCACAACCAGGGCAGTGCGCTGGCGGAGTTAGGGCAATTAGAAGAAGCGATCGCATCATATAACAAAGCCATCCAAATCAAACCCGACTACCACGAAGCTTGGCACAACCGGGGCGTTGCGCTGGAGAACTTAGGGCAATTTGAAGAAGCGATCGCATCATACGACAAAGCCCTGGAAATCAAACCCGACGACTACGAAGCTTGGCACAACCGGGGCTTAGCGCTGGAGAACTTAGGGCAAATTGAAGAAGCGATCGCATCATACGATAAAGCCCTGCAATTCAAACCCGACTCCTACGAAGCTTGGCTTAACCGAGGCAATGCGGCAGAAAGTTCAGTTAATTGTGACCAGCTGTTGGCTTCCAGGAGTTCCATCGCCAGACAAAATCCCGTCCTAAACCAGCGTGGTTATGAGGGAGCATTGGCAAGCTATCAGGAAGGGTTGAAACATTGCCACAAAAAGACACACCCAGAAGGTTGGGGCGGACTACATCAATCCATCGGCACTGCACACTACTTTCAAGGACGCTACGATTCCCGCCCCCACCCCTACTGGCAGACAGCCATCAACAGTTACGAACAGGCACTAATCACTCTCACTAAAGACGACTTCCCCGAATTGCATCTGGAAGTTTTGCAAGACTATATCAAACCGCTTTTAGGCTTGGGGCAAACCGCTGAGGCAGAAGAATTAAAGCGACTTGGCACGGATTTATTGCAACGCTTGCTGAGTGAACCCAAACGCACTAATTACAGTAAGAAACAGCTAGCGCTTAAATTCGTCAGTTTTCAGCAATTGACTGTTGATCAAGCCGTACAGTCTCAGCAGCTAGTGAAAGCCCTGGAACTCGCAGAGAAAGGAAAAAATGCTTGCTTAACTTGGCTTCTCGATTGCTACAGTGAGGAAATTTCCTCCCCCAGTTACCAAGAAATTCAACAACTGCTCAATCCCACAACAGCGATTATTTACTGGCATCTCAGCCCAGCTGCCCTCACCACTTTTATCATCAAACACGGTGCAGAAGAACCGATTGTTATCAAAGAACCCCTCCCCAGCCCTCCCGTGAAAAAAAGGCTTCGTCCTCTGCCATCTCCCCTTTTAGGGGAGAACGAGAGGGGTGGAGAGGGAGTAAGAGAAGAACGGGACACCATCTCTTCTCCCCCCTTTTTAAGCCGGAGCTTTAGTGAGGAGGTAGGGGGGGATCTACCGCCTCATGACAAACCCAACCTCTCCTTCCAACACCTGCACGACTTTGAAACCTGGGTCAATAATTGGAATAAACAATATCAGGAGTATCGCAGTAAGGAAAAGAATCCACCCCCCCAGCCCCCCTTGGTAAGGGGGGAGAAGGAAGCAGATAAGTCTTGGCGTGACAACTTGAAAAGGGGGGAGAAGGAAGCAGATAAGTCTTGGCGTGACAACTTACCAGAAATGCTGGAACACCTGGGTGATATCCTCAACATCCCAGCAATCTTATCTGAACTTACCAACATCAACCAGCTAATCCTAATCCCCCACCGTGACTTGCACCGCTTCCCACTTCATGCCCTATTTCCTGATAATTTCACCATCACCTATCTCCCCAGCGCCTTGCCGGTAAAGACGCCACCAAAACCGCAGTAGCAGCCGTTCTCCCAACTAGCTACAGCATCTTTCACTTTACAGGTCATGGAACTTATAACTTTAACTGTCCCAGCCAATCCGCCCTCATTCTCAGCGGCAAAGACAAACTCACTCTAGAAGATATTCTCCGCCTCCCCCTCAACCCCTACCAGCTAGTCAGCCTTTCCTCGTGCGAAACCGCCCTCACCGGCAACCAAACCATCACCACAGAATATGTCGGTTTAGTTAGTGCCTTTCTCTACCAGCGGGTTTCCCATGTCGTCAGTACCCTGTGGACAGTCGAATCAGCCGCTAGCGCCCTGTTTATGATTAAGTTCTACCGACTGCGAAGAAAAGGTAAACCAGAAGCAGTGGCTTTGCGGAAAACACAACAATGGCTACGTCAGCTGAGTGCGGCTAATCTCGCCCGATTGTACCGCTATGTTATCCACCATCCCTCATTAGCCAGAGAACATAACATTCGCCCCTTCCTCAAAACCGAACTAAGAAAACTCAATAAAATGGCACCAACGGATAAACCTTACAAGCATCCCTACCACTGGGCAGCGTTTACACTGACTGGATTTTACAAATCTGACGCCTAAAAGAAACGATGAACCCGACAGATACCATAACCCTAATTGCCTTCCTCGCCGCCCTAACTCAGCTTGATTCCCCCTTACCCCCTGAAGTGCAAACCCAGCTCAAAAACGTTGCCAGTGTTGATGATATTACCGCCAACATCGGTCAACTAAATGCGATCGCTGAAAACTATCCAGACTTAGATGAACATTACCAAAACGCTCGTGATATTCTGCAACTGCCTGTCAATGAACGCAGTAAAGGACCTTTACCCAAAATCAATCACCTAACAGAACGCGAGATTACGGAAATCACTAACATTGCTAGGGAAGTTGCCAATTCCCCTGAACCGATTAATAGCGCTAACCAAGCCACCCAAAAATCCAGCTTTCTCCAACAACTTCGAGACTGTCTCAAAACCTGGGGTAAATGAATGACTCAACAGCCAACAATCACCTACCCCACCATCGACTTATTCCTCTATGACTTGCGAGAGGGTTTAGGACAAGACGCCGAGAACGTCAACGAAAACCGCAAACAGTTCTGGAAAAAAATTTACCCCAATCTCGATGAAAAACAACTAGAAGAATTAGCCGAGAAATCGGAAAAGCTTGAAAAGGCAGAAGCCGATTATGTAGAACTACTGACACCACAAAAACAGGAAAAGTTTCAACCCGATCTAGAAGGTTACTATTGGGCCCTTCAGTTAGGAGATACTTATGCCCTTCAGCTGGACTGTTCCCTGGTCAATCCCCTCAATGGCAACCCCCTAAGCAGTTTCTCACTCATCAAACAAGAAATCGAATCTCGACTCAATCACCACAAAGGGAAAATCGGTCAAACTTGGTTTGTCTGGTGTCAGCTGGAAAAGGACTATCAAGACCTTGACAAAATCGCCACAGAATGTTTTAAACAACTGACTCCCAATCCAGATTGGGTGAGAGATTTAGAGAAACAAGGTGAATTAGCTGGGGCAACTCTATTTGAACTGTGGCACCCCCCTGAGGATTGGGCAGATGAGCAGAGTTTCCAGGAAAACTTTCATTTAATAATCGCTTTATTTCCCCACCGAA
>DATNQP010000162.1:0-2585 GCA_036703965.1 Leptolyngbyaceae cyanobacterium | reverse complement strand
AGACCACCTGCTGGAAATCTTCGGCGGTCACGACACTAAGGAAGTGATTACTAAGGGAATCTCTGCTGATTCTGACCTCGGTTGGAATAAGGAAGCACAAGCGGAACTGAACAAGGTTCCTGGTTTTGTCCGGGGTAAGGTAAAGCGCAACACTGAGAAGTTTGCCCGTGAGCGTGGCTTTACGGAAATTACCCTTGAAGTGATGTACGCCGCGAAGGAATCAGTCGGCGCGTAAGGCGATGAATTAACAATCTTTACAATGAAAGGGCATCTATCTTAGGATGCCCTTTTGTGTTTTGGAGGCTTGATTAATGTAATTAGAAGACTACTTTAATGTTTCAACGTCCTATAAGGGGTTCTCTGTTGAAGGCGATGGCTGTTGCTCAATCCTCGTCGAAGTATTAAGATTTACGCATAATTGCTTAGATATCTAAGCAATTATTCAGCATTTAAGCAGATGTCTTTACCAAATCTTTAAGGTGATGATTTCTCTAAACAAGGCAGTAGAGAATCCTACTTCCTTTTTTCTCAAGGGGTATTTACTACATACACAATGTAACGGAAGGAAGGCTAGTTCCCGATATGGCTTATTATCAGTTCACCGCACCTGAGTATGATGATGTCCTTCTTGAGGAGGGAGAATTTAATTCAACGGCTGAAGTTGAAGAAGCCGTGAATTATCTAGCAGAGTATCATCGCTGCTGGGTCAAAAGCACTTGCAAGCTAGAGTCAAACCGGAGTAAATCTCTACTCAACCGGCTTTGGGAGAAATTAACTGAATGGAAATGGGTCTGGGTTATTGATTAAATCCGATGGTGCAACGCCTAAGGTTAAGACTTTACGCGAACAGGCCAGACGCCAAATGCAATCAGCCGAGGTAGGATATCTCGCAGAAGCGGCAGGCGGAGCAAAAATGGTGGCTTGAATGGCTGCTCTGAGTTGAGCGCACGGACGAGAATCTGCTGCTGCATGAAGGACTGAAATGCTTGGATAATCCGCGTTGGTAACTCGCGCTGCCGCTGCACTGCTGCCAAATCCCACAGATGCAGATGACCCTTCTTAAGTGGCTCACTGATAACGTTCGCTGCGACAACGGCATCTTGGATAGCGTAGTTAATTCCCACACCACCAACAGGCGACATCACATGAGCGGCATCACCAATCAGGAGCAATCCAGGACGATACCAGCGCTGAAGGCGGCTTGATTCAACACAGAGAAAGGCAATCTGAGACCACTCTTTGAGTTGCTCGACGCGATCGCTTAATTCTGGCACAACCTCAACAATGGATTGCCGCAACGCCTCTAAACCCTCAGCACGCAGTTTTTGGTAGCCGCCTTTGGGGATAACGTAGGCAATCTGCCAGGTATCAGAGCGATCAAGCATTGCGACAATGTGACCGCCACCGACGCGAGCATTTAACCCTTCAGCTTCATCTGACTTACGCGGTAGGCGGAACCAAAGCACATCCATTGGCGGCGATGTTTCGATTGCCTTAAATCCAGCCAATTGACGTAGACGGGAGTGACGACCATCCGCACCAACTGTAAGCTGCGCCCTGACTTCGTGCCAACCCCCTTGTCCTCGATAACGAACCCCCCGAATCACTCCATTCTCTTCAATTAACTCCTGCACATTTGCCCCCAGCACTAGCTGGAAGTTAGGGTAGCGTTTCGCCTCAGTGGTGATAAATTCCAGAAACCGAACTTGGGGCAGAATAGTGATGTAAGGGTACTTCGTCTTCAAACGCTTCAAGTCAGCAAGTATAGCGGTAGTCTCAGGAGTCTGCACAGTTAAGCAGTCTATCTTGCTGTGGGGCAGTTCTAGCAATCTCTGTGCCAAACCAAGTTGATCCATAATCTGCATGACCGAGGGATGAATCGTATCTCCTCGGAAGTCGCGCTCGAAATCTCTGTGTGCCTCTAGGAGCATTACTGAGATACCCTGACGCGCTAAAAGGAGTGCCAGTACCGCCCCCCCAGGACCACCACCAACAATACAGCAGGTTGTCGGCTGGACATCGCTCACGCTTGGCGTCTGGCTTAATTCCTGATTTTGAGAAGAGGTTGTGTGGATAGCCATGATAAAACTCCTTTAAGTTGATTGACTGATTAATCAAATGAGTGACAAAAAAAATACTGCCTTCAAGCTTAGGTAGTGGCATCCTCGTCAGACAGAAGCATGCCTCGCAAGAAAATCTCTACAGCAGTCGTCACCATTGTTTCCGGCTTTAGCGTCTGTGCATCCGGTTGCGGAAAAACTTCCCGTGTAAGCATGTACACGATTAGGGGTCCCATGAAACAACGCACTGCCGCCCCTGAGTCCATCCGTCGCAGTACTCCAGCATCCATCTGCTTTTCCAAATAACGACTTAAAAAGGCAAAATTGCGACCTGGTCCAATGGTGTTGAGCATTTCAGCAACTAGAGGCTGCCGAATCGCTTCGCCTAGCACTAGCTTCAACAATGCTACTGAGATAGGGTTGTCTACTACTTTGAGAAAGGTGCTGGCAAAGAGAGTGAGTACCTTGCGGGGTGGCAACGCCATCATCTCCTCACCATGATTGAGCAACTGCAATACAGGCAGA
>DATNQP010000161.1:0-3703 GCA_036703965.1 Leptolyngbyaceae cyanobacterium | reverse complement strand
TCCCCTGCGGGATTTCTGGCTACAGGGCAAAATAAGGGTTCTTGGCTTTACCCTAGGTCCAATACAGGTTCCTGGCTTTGCTCTAAAAATTCCTCTTCCTCCGATCGCTAAATTGTATGACCCCATCAAGGGCATTGAACCGTACCGCGATACACAGCAGTATTTGCAAAGAGTGGATGAGCTGGAAAGGCGGATTAAAGAGACAGGGCGGCAAGGGTTGCGATCGCCACAGGTAGAAGTAATCCTCCAGGATCTACGCCGTCGTAGCACAGAAATAGTTGATACTAATCCCTTTCAGACCGCTAATAAGACAGGCACCCTGGAAAAAATTAAAAATCGGATGCGTGAGCATGTATTTAACAGTAAAGATGCTTCCGCCAAAGAGTCATTTAGAACGTTCTGGAGCCAAGACTACTTAGCTACAAAGGATTTAGACCAAGAACTGGGTTTTTTTAAGGGTGAGATTCGACCTTTATTTGAAATCAACTACTACCGTCCGATTGGGGAAAATGGCGAATTCATAGACCGTTTTGGGCTGATTGACTTCCCGTTTTTTGTCCTGTTTAGTCTAGAGTTTCTGGCGCGTACCTGGGTGATCAGTCGCCGTCGCACCGGTGTCAGCTGGTTAGATGCCATGCTTTGGCGATGGTACGACATCTTTCTGCTGTTGCCAGTCTTTCGCTGGCTGCGGATCATCCCCGTAACGATGCGCTTAAACCAGGCTAAGTTGATAGACCTGGACCGCATCCAAAGGCAAGCCAGTCAGGGGTTTGTTGCCAGCATCGCTGAAGACCTAACCGAAGTAGTGGTGATTAGAATAATTAACCAGGCTCAAGATTCCATTCGCACAGGTGATATCGCTAGGTGGTTGTCGCAACGTGAAGTGCGCCCCTACATCGACCTCAATAACACCGATGAAGTAGCCGCACTCACTACCCTAATCATGCAGCTGGCAGTTTATCAGGTTCTCCCTAAAATCCGACCCGATATCGAAGCCTTGCTACAACACCACCTTGAAAAGATTCTTAACCAATCCCCAGCTTACCAGGGACTTCAGAAAGTACCAGGAATGGAACAATTACAGCATGAGCTGGCCGGGCGACTGGTGAAAGAAATCTCCCAAGCTCTCTACGATGGTCTCAACAGTGCTATGGAACCCGACCCTGTCGGAGACGAACTGTTTCGCGGACTGATCGGACACCTGAGCGAAGCTTTAGGGTCAGAAATACAGGGGAAGCAGACCTTACAAAAAATTCAGTCCTTACTCACGGATTTGTTAGAGGAAGTCAAAATCAATTACGTCGAGCGATTGTCTGAAGAAGACTTAGAGGAAGTCTTAGAACAAACCCGAGCAATCCGTCAAATTGGTCAGCCGTAGCTCTACGGCAAGTGTGAGCCTCCTCTGCTCCCTCTGCTTGCAACTGATGGGGTATTAACTGCCAGCTTGCACTAGCCCCCCTCCTTCCGCCACACATAGAGCTGATTGCGCTAAACTCGAACATAGAAACAGACGAAACTCTATTCGTCTCTAGGCTTCTTGGAAGAAATTTTACCTTGAAGTGGGTTTAGCCCACTTTTTTTGTTGGAGTTCTTCGATGACTCATCCCCTGATTCCACAACTAATAGATTTGGCGACACCAGTGGCTGAAAACCTGGGCTTGGAGGTCGTAGGGGCAGTTTTTCACACCAACAGACGCCCACCAGTGTTGCGGGTGGATATCCGCAACTGCGTCGGTGAAACCGGTTTGGATGACTGTGAACGAATGAGTCGGGCGCTGGAAGAAAAATTAGATGCCGTAGATATCATTCCAGACACCTACGTTTTGGAAATTTCCAGCCCTGGGATTTCGCGCCAGTTGACCACAGACCGAGAGTTCATTTCCTTCAAAGGGTTTTCCGTCATTGTCAAGACGTCTGAACCTTACGAGGGCCACAAAGAGTGGCTGGGGCAGTTGATTGGTCAGGATGAAACCACGATTTACCTGAACCAAAAGGGTCGTGCGATCGCCATCCCCCGCCAGTTGGTGACTAGGGTGCAGCTAAACGATAAAGGTTGAGTTTGGGTTGAAGGTTAAAGGGTTGAAGGTTAGAAGGTTCCAGGTTGGAACTTTCAACATTCAACTCGCCCACTTTCAATCCTCAGACAAACCTTGCAATTTTCATGTATTCATCATTTCGGAGATTTGCTTATGTCGATAGTTAATTTGCCTGGACTAAAAAAGATGATTGAAGAAATTAGTCAAAGCCACAACCTACCCAAGTCGGCTGTGCAACAGGCTCTACGAGAAGCTCTTCTCAAAGGATATGAGCGCTTTCGTCGTGCTCAACGCCTAGACCGATTTCATTTTGAAGAAGACTACTTTGACAACTTTGAAGTTGATCTCGATGTTGAAGAAGAAGGCTTCCGGGTTTTATCTACCAAAACCATAGTTGAAGAAGTCGGCAACACCGACCATCACATTTCTCTCAAAGAAGTCCAGGAAGTGGCTACTGAGGCACAACTGGGTGATTCGGTAGTTTTAGATGTGACACCAGACCAAGGCGAGTTTGGTCGGATGGCAGCAATTCAAACCAAGCAGGTGCTATCGCAAAAACTGCGAGACCAACAGCGCAAGCTAATCCAAGAGGAGTTTGAAGAACTAGAAGGAACGGTTCTACAAGCCAGAGCACTCAGATTTGAACGGCAATCGGTGATTATGGCTATCAGCAGTAGCTTTGGTCAGCCAGAGGTGGAAGCGGAACTGCCCAAGCGGGAACAGCTACCCAACGATAACTATCGCATCAACACCACGTTTAAGGTTTTTCTCAAAAAAGTTCGCGAAGGTCCACACCGGGGTCCTCAGTTAGTAGTTTCCAGGGCATCTGCTGGTTTGGTAGTTTATCTATTTGCCAACGAAGTCCCCGAAATTGAAGACGAAGTGGTACGGATTGTGGCAGTGGCACGGGAAGCTAATCCACCCTCTCGTCATGTTGGACCGCGAACAAAAATTGCTGTTGATACCCTAGAGCGAGATGTCGATCCAGTCGGCGCTTGTATTGGAGCTAGAGGTTCGCGTATTCAAGTGGTAGTTAATGAGTTACGGGGTGAAAAGATTGATGTCATTCGCTGGTCACCTGACCCTTCCACCTATATTTCCAACGCCCTTAGCCCAGCGCGAGTTGATCAGGTGTTACTGGTGAATCCAGAGGGGCGTCAGGCTCACGTTTTAGTCGCGGAAGACCAGCTGAGTTTGGCGATTGGGAAAGAAGGGCAAAATGTCCGCCTCGCCGCCCGCCTAACCGGCTGGAAAATTGACATTAAAGATGGTGCCAAGTACGACTATGAAGCAGAACATCGCAAAATGGAGGCGTTGCAAGCGAGTTTGACTGATGTCGAAGAGGAACAAGAAGAAGATTATGATGAGGACGAAGCGGTAGAAACGCTCACCCTGACTGATTCTGCTCCAGAGTTCAAACAGACCGAGCAAGAAGAAGAGTAGGAGGATGCTTTGGCTTGATGTTGAGTTTACTGTGCCAAGTTAAGTTGAAAGTTAGCAAGTTAAGTTGAAAGTTAGCAAGGCAAGTTAAACCTTTGCTCTCAACGGGAACGCACTTACTAAGGGCAACCTTCAACCCCTATGGAACCCAACTACCGACGTTGTCTGAGCTGCCGCAAAGTTGCACCCAAACAAGCATTCTGGCGCGTTGTCCGAGTCTATCCATC
>DATNQP010000160.1:0-5253 GCA_036703965.1 Leptolyngbyaceae cyanobacterium | reverse complement strand
AAAATTGGCCACAACACTGAACGGTTAAAGATTAAGTGCTTGTCAGGCAGACGAAACATGCATCCTCACTCCTAATTTTGTCTTGACTCAAGATTAGATTAACGACAAATTGGCTCAGCTTGCCAATCCGAAGCAAAGGGACAGATTTTTCCCCCTAACTCTCTATCTTCCTATATGACTCTATATGACTTTATGGAAACCAAATGTGTAATAGCTTAGATCTTATGGGCAGCAGCTACAAGCGAACCACAAAACTGGAGTCAATATCCTGTAACTTGGCACAACCACTCAAAGCCATTGCTAGATCTAGCTCATCCCGCAAAAGCTGGATCGCATGCTGTACTCCTGCCTCTCCCCCTACAGCTAATCCCCACAATACAGGGCGTCCCAACAGTATAGCTTTTGCCCCTAATGCTAGGGCTTTGAGGATATCGGTACCACGACGAATACCGCCATCTACCAATACCTCGGCTTTCTCTCCCACAGCTGCCACTACCTCACTCAGGGCGTCGAGAGATGCGATCGCTCCATCCAATTGTCTGCCACCGTGATTAGAAACAATCACCCCTTTGGCTCCATGTTCCACAGCCCGAATCGCATCATCTCCCCGTAAAATTCCTTTAACCACTAATGGCAGTGGCGACAGAGATTGCAACCATTCCAAATCAGACCAAGTTAGCCCTGGATTCAGCTGCTCTAAAAAATAGGCAAATAAACCTGATTCACCCGGTTTGTAGGGAATTTCAAGATTGGTCAATGTTGCTAAATTAGCCAGTTCCATACCTGGTGGCAGAATAAACTGATTGTGCGTATCTTTCTCCCGTCTACCTAGCACGGGAGCATCAACAGTCAGACAAAGCGCCTTGAAACCCGCAGCATGGGCGCGTTCTACCAAAGCACGCGTCAAACCGCGATCGCGATGCACATACAGCTGAAACCACTGAGGTGTTTGATTGTTAACGCTAGCAACCTCTTCGATACTCTTTGTCGCCATCGTACTCAACACCATCACACTTCCCAACTTCGCGGCAGCTTTAGCCGTGGCAATTTCTCCTTCTGGATGAGCTAAACACTGAAAAGCCATCGGGGCGATGAGAATTGGCAGTTGTAGGGATTGACCGAGGATTTGGGTGCTTAAATCCCGCTGACTCACATCTACCAACATCCGGGGACGGAGTTTATACCGCTCAAAGGCTGCACGGTTGTCCCGCAGGGTTATTTCATCCCACGCACCTCTGGCGTAGTAGTCCAGAGCCATCTGAGGTAACTGCTGGGAGGCTACGCTTTGATACTCAAATAGGTTAATTGGTCTTGCCGGAGTAGTCATTTGCCAATCCTACTCGATGCTGGGGTAGTACGATCACACTTCTCATCTCAAAGGAGCGATCGCATATCTCATCACCAATGCAGACATCCGATTGGCCAACTTCAGCCATGCCAAAGCCAGACTACAACGCCGTTAGACAATTGTTCTAGTACCGAAAAGCCACTACGACTTTAGTCTACTACCGAATTATTTGGAGCTTTTATTTAATGGCTAACAGCTGCAAGCTAAAATCGGTACTTTCTTGCACGTCCTAGTAAGGTATCTCAATCGATGGCGGAAAATCTCATCGAGACTATTGTTTCCCCCAAGCAACTCACCTTCAAACCGGGAGGAGCACCAGCCTCGTTTGAAGTGACTGTAATTAACGATAGCGATCGCTTTGCGAGTTTTCAACTGGAAGTGATAGCCGCTGGTGCCGACTCCAATCGCAATTCTGATTGGTATAGTATCTCACCCGAAGTTTCGACCAAAAAACCGCCAGGGGATTCAACGCAGTTTCATGTAGCCATCAAGGACACACCAGTACCTGGTTTCGTCGGTCAGATGAACCTCGAAGTGCGTGTCTTCTCAATGGAACTGGGCAACGAAGACAGGGCAATACTGCGTTTAATTCTTGAACAGGGAACAGGTTTCCCCCTGAAGTTGGATCTGCCGATAGAGAAGTTCCAGGCTTATCCTGGCAATCAGATCGAAATTCCGGTTTTAGTATATAACCCAGGTCAACTGTCCACCAATGCCGTCCTTAGCTGTTTAGAGTTAGACTCTACCTGGCTTTTGGAAGGAATTGAACGTCGGTTGAATCTGCCTCTTGGGGGACAGGCTACATGTACTTTCTTGTGCCAACTCCCGCTAGGTATCGAAGCATTCAGTAAACTATACCCTTTCACGATTGAGGCAAGGCATCAGTATGGTCCCCCAGCCCGAATTAGAGGGGTGCTGGAGATACTCCCGACAGGGGCCGTCAAGTTTCGCTGCACCCAAAAGATACACTATCTGCCCCCAAAGTCAAGGGGGTTGCCTAAGCGACGGTCTGACCCTGTGACTTATTTGCTTGAATTCGAGAATGCTAGCAACTTATACCAACAGGTCAGCGTCCAAATTGAGGGTAAAGACCAACAAAAATGTACCCTGGAGGTCATTCCTGAGCAGGGTGACTTGATTCCAGGGCAAGCCACTCAACTACAGCTGGTCGCCAACTCCCGGCGACGGAGGTGGGGAAGAACCCAGAAACTACAGTTGGTCGTAGCAGCAGTTTTATCAGATCGGCGGTTAGGGGAGGCTGACCCCCCCACGGAAACCGTTGAACTACGCGTCCGACCGCTTATTCCGCTCTGGTTGCAGATCGGGGCAGGGCTTCTGCTACTGCTGCTACTACTACTGCCTTGGTGGTGGTCTCTTTTGCCAAGAGCACATAAAGGGCCTGTCCGGTCAGTCAGCTTTAATGGGCTAGGTGATTGGGTGATCAGTGGTTCTGATGACCAGACGATTCGCCAGTGGCGTGTTAAAGGAAACCGCTTGGAACCTGCTGGGATTTTAGGAACAACGGATAGAGCAGTGCGCGTTGTCCGCTATCAACCCGTTGATAACAATGTGGTAGCAGTGGGTTTGGAGAATGGGGACATTCAATTGTGGGATTTGTTGTCAGGGAAACATCGAGATTTAATCGCCGAACGGGACGATCGCGTTTTCGATTTAGAGTTCACCAAAGACTCACGCTATCTCTTCAGCGGTCACGGTAATGATTTAGTGTTGCAGTGGGATATTGAAGGCGATCGCAATAGCAACCCAACAGAGTCAAGCCAACCCCGCAAGCAAAAATTGAACTTCACCGTCTCGGATATTGCCCTTGTCGGTCAAGGATATAAATACATAGCGATCGGTGGACGCTATAACCGGCTGGTATTATTGAATTTGAGCGGTGACAAGGCTGGCAATAAGCCTCCTGCTGTACCCTATTCTCGACCTGGTAGCCAGGATGATTACATCTCAAGCTTAGCGGTTGCTACTAACAAGCCCAATTTGATGGCAGTAGCGGATAACCAAGGCTACATTTCCCTATGGGATCTAAGTCAATGTCTAATTAATTCCGATATACCCTGTCAAAAGCTGGATGAATGGCGTGGGGGACAGGACGCCCAATCCGTTCGTTCTGTCGCGTTAAGCACGAATGGCTGCTACCTAACCAGTGTCGGGGATGATAAGCGGCTTGTACTTTGGCCCCTGACGGCTAATGGGCAACGTGTTCCTAAGTTCAGCGATGGTGAGATACTGAATAAGTTTTCAAAAAACCTCAACAGCGTCGATGTGAAGGTAGTGGGAAAAGATATTCTTATTGCCAGTGCGGGTGACGATCATCAAGTGAGACTGCGCCGGGAGAGGCGACTACCGAACCTAGGATGCGATTCTCCTTGAGAAGCCACAATAAAAGAGCGTGACTAAATATTTAATCCACCGTTCAAAGTTGATATGAAGGGCGATATATTCAATCCTTCTTCAGAAATACACCGTCAAGGTTCTCAAAACGCCGCTGCCGGTTTGAGAATGGGGGCGCTTCTGTCATTGCCTCCCCAGCAGCGACGAATCGCCAATTGGATGATTCGGGAGAAGGAATGTACGCTAGCTGAAGCAGCAGAGTATCTCCGCGAAGACGAACAAACTGCCAAGCGCCAACTGGATGCCTTAGTACAGCAAGGCTTTTTACAAGAGGTCAAAGCCGCAGGTTCCTCACGCTACTACATCAAACTGGCGGCAAAAGAGGGTAGCCAACTCGCTGAGAGGCTTTACCAGGTTCAGACTCCTGGTAAACCTCTCGTTACAATCATCAGTCCTTCCGGAGAGATTGTTCTCGCACCTGGGTCTAGCGTTGAACTATGTATCACTCTCAGTAATCAGGGGAATCAAAGCGCTCTCATTGATATCTTTATTGATGAAGTTTCAGATATTCCTTCTCATTGGTGGCTTTCCTCCCGCGATCGTCTGGCGTTAGGACACGGGCAGACGAGTGAAGTTTTCTTCCAGCTTCAGGTGCCAGTCGAAGCCATACCCGCTTCCTATGACTATGTAGTCGTCGTCGATGCACGACAGCACTACCCAGAGGATACTCCGCTTCTGAATCCAGGGCGGCTGCGAGTGATGCCTCTTGTTCAAGAGGCTCGCACGGTCAATGACCCTACCTTTACCCTACAGCCAGTCACTAGCTCTAGAGCACCAACTCCTCTCCAGCCTGGAGAACCCCTGGAAGCAACGGCTTTAGTTTATAACCGCTCAGATCGGGTAGACCAATTTCGTCTCACCTGCCCAGATCTACCAGAGGACTGGTTTCGTGTAATCTATCCGGAAGCCTTGACAGAATCCGGACTCGTAGTTGCAGCTGATGGACTGGAACTCAATCCAGGTGACACAGGTCCAATCCAGGTGTTGTTGAAACCACCGCCGGGTACGTTAGCCGGGATTTACTCTCCCACCATCCGTCTCTACTCAGTCAACAATCCTGACTTGGTTTTGCTGGATGTACTATACCTACAGCTTCTCCCCGTCTATTTACTAGATGTAGAACTGCTCACTGTAGTGGGCAAGGTCAAAAATCAGGCGGGACTATTTGAACTGCGTTTGCACAATCAGAGCAATACAGCACGAGAAGTTGTACTGCGTGTCAAAAGTGCTGATGAAGCCGAAGTATGCACTTATACCTTGACACCCGCTCAGGTACGGCTACTCCCTGGGGAGTCGGCGATTGTTAACTTGCAGGTGCAACCCAACAAGTCTTGGTGGCGGCGACCTTTTTATGGGCGGCTACTCAACTTTTTCGTCGAGATCGAAGATACCCAACAGCTGCCACTAACCTCAGATCGGTTCCAAGGAGCCTTGATGTGGGAACCTCGCCCTTGGTGGCAGTTTTTGCTGCTGGTTCTGACTGTTTTGGGAAT
>DATNQP010000159.1:0-4712 GCA_036703965.1 Leptolyngbyaceae cyanobacterium | reverse complement strand
GATTTACAAGATTTTTCGACTGTATTGATACCGACTGACAGGGATTGCTTGCCAGTTTATCCTGTAATCTGCTGCTCGTCAGTTTTGATTTGCGATCGCTTGTGTCAAATTCAGGTAAATGGATACAGCCGAGCTTAGAATGGGTCTAAAAATTAATTGTGGGGAACTAGAAACTGCCTTAGCCCCCCTTGGTTTCGGGGGGTTGGGGGGATAGCTTTTCATTGATAAATGACCTCTTAAGTAGCTATGCGTAATTAAACACAACTTGTCGTGAAAGGGTACTAGGGACTAGGGACTAGTGACTGGTGACTGGTGACTGGTGACTGGCTAAGGCTTCCCAATCCCTAATCCCCAATCCCCAATCCCCAATCACTAAAACCAGTAATGTTTATTTCCACCGACCTTCTTAACGAGAAGATAGCCGCTCTGCAAGCCAGGAATGCGGTATCTGTAAAACCAATAATTCCTGGTTGCATAAGAATTTATACTCATCGTCATTGAAACTAGAACCAATAACAGATGGAGATCAGAATATGACTGAGCAAAACCTTCTAAAGCTTGCTAAGCAGGGCAACCCCAAAGCGATCGCCGCGATGCTCAATCAGTCACTTCAATCCAAAAACATTACTGCCAAAGTCAATCTGAAGGACGGTTGCTTACATGTTCTGCTGGAATCCGCTCAGCTACCCAAGCAGCAGACTTTGGTTTCCTTCATCCGTAAGGGTCTGATACAGCTGGAGGCTGAATCCATTAAAACGGTAAAGGTTTACGGTCGTCAGACTGGTGAGGAATCTCCGGCTTGGAATGAAACCTTTGAAATCGTATCCGAACCAGAGACACCATCAAGTAGTGAGGAAATAGATATCGAAAATCTCTCTTCCTATCAAATTTTACACCAGCCTCCAAGAACAGTTTCTCCAAAAGGAGAGACGCCCTCAAGCAGCAGGCAAACTGACTTTCAAAATCCCCGAAGAAGTTCAGCTATGCCTAAGAATCCGAACCCGACGCAACCAATGGGTCCTGTCAGCGTTGGTAATGTCGTTAGTGCTGCTGTGCGTATCTACCGCGACCATTTCAACTTATATTTTGGCTTAGCGTTCAGTGCTTATGCCTGGATATTAGTTCCGGTTTATGGTTGGGCTAAATTTTCGGCTATCTCAGCGTTGATTTCACGTCTTGCCTACAGTGAAGTAATCGAACGTCCAGAGACAGTCAATGACGCCCGCCGCCATGTCATGCCTCGGATGTGGAGTTTTTTAGGGGCAGGACTTTTGGTGGGACTGATCTATTTAGGAGTAGGAATAGGAGCGTCTATCGTTTTTAGTATTGTGGGTGGGATACTTGGTGCGATCCTTGGGCAGAATTTTGCAGCAATTGGTGTTTTTGTTCTGCTAGGAGTGATTGCTTTCATTGCCTTTATAGCCGGATACCTCTGGCTTTTCTCCCGCTTGTTTATTGTTGAGGTAGCACTGGCAATTGAGAATAATCTGGGTGCATCCTCAGCAATTGGTCGTAGCTGGAAGTTAACTGAGGGATTTGTTTTACGCCTTATAGGAGTAGTCTCCGTCGCCTTTTTGGTCACCATCCCGGTATCCATTGTTGTTCAGATAGTTATCACTATTCTTCAAACTGTTTTAACGACCTTATTTGCCACTGATTCTCCCATAGTTTGGTTGGTGTACTTCTTTATAGTTTTACCTTTGAGCTTTGCAAGTGGTTCACTTTTGATACCGTTTTGGCAAGCGATTAAAGCCGTTGTCTACTATGATCTGCGTACTCGGAAGGAAGGTCTGGGTTTAGAGATACGCGATTCACGTTAGCGATCGCTAGGCGCTACAGTATACCTTTGGATAGCCTTTGTACTAGAGGCGATCGCTACCTATTTTCCTAAGCTGACACCTTTGGGATGAAGCGCGAAGCTTAAATAACTTCAAATCCCCTCCTCAAGCTTTGCTTAAATGCCATGCGATTTTTTAATCGAGTTACCCTCCAAACTCCAGAAAGCGTTGAACTGGAATTCACCCTAGCAGGAATTGGCAACCGAGCCTATGCACTGTTAATCGACTATATTGTTTTAGGAGTAGCCTTCATTGGATTTTCAGTTATCTGGTTAATCCTGAGCATTGGTCTTCAACTTATAGAGGTTATCGACAATTTTTTAGGTGGAGATGAACGCCGCGCTCTCTGGCTAGTGGCAATCTACGTATTAATTACCTTCTTTATTTATGTAGGATACTTTGTTTTTTTTGAAGCACTATGGCAGGGACAAACACCGGGTAAGCGCTATGTCAAAATTCGCGTAATTCGTGATGATGGACGCCCCATTAGTCTACAACAATCAACGCTTCGGGCTTTGCTACGACCCATTGATGACAGCTTGTTTTTAGGAGTATTTTTAATCGCGTTGAGCAAACGGGAGAAGCGCCTGGGAGATTTTGTGGCGGGAACTCTTGTGATTCAAGAAGAACAACCCATTGTCTCTGCAACCTTCCCAGTGTCCGAACAGGCACAAATTTTGGCAAACCAGCTACAAATAGAGGCTGATTTATCCCGCTTGTTGCCAGAAGACTTTGCTGTGATTCGAGAGTATTTGCAACGGAGTAAGGCGATGACACCCCAGGCAAAAGCGGAGTTGAGCCGACAACTCGCTCATCAGGTCAAAGAAGTCATTGCTCTAGAAAAGGTACCAAAAGGGGTAACCGCTCACCTATTTCTGGAAGCCGTGTATCTGGCTTATCAGCAACAATAGACATCTATAGAGTATTGCTCAAGCGTTGTCGCAGGTCACGAATAGCAGCACTGGTATTGCGATCGTAAGCAATTTGGAGACATCGATCGATCATACCTTGCAGGTCAATTACTGGAAAGTAACGACTTTGGGGTTGAAGCAGATAGGTTTTGTCCTGAAGTTGGTGAATGTGAAGCTGGCTCTTTTTGAACAGCCACACTTCTGGCACTCGGTAGGGCAGATAATCAGTGACATCAGTGTAGCTAGTCACATCGATCTCAAGCACCAAATCGGGTGGTGGCTCAACACTCCAGTTGATTCGTTTCTTGCCAGATACAGCTTCCCAGTTATCGATGTAAAAGCAGTAGTCTGGTTCTATCCCGCTTTCCTTTGGCAGTTCCATTGTGATTGGAGTAAAGGCATCGTATTCGCGTGCTGTGTGATCCAAGAGAATTTTAAGGAGGTCAGCAATAAGACTGGCATCTCGTCCGTGTTCAGGTAGGGGAGACATTAAAATCACTTCTCCATCTCGGTACTTGAGGCGCGGAATAGAACCTTTACCCCGTTGTTGACTCAGAACTTGATACTCGTCCCAGGTGGCAGGCAGCCGCACCACCGCACCGGGTGGAAGTTTTATCTTTTCAGGGGAGACAAGGGCAAACATAGCCGCACGGCGAAGGTAAGAGGGGTACTTGAATTATCGCTCTTCTACGAATGCCATATTGCAACTGGCGCAAGGCTCCCCATGAAACTTCGCGCACAAGTATTCAATGAGAGCTTGTCTTTCCCCAATCCCCAGTCCCTAGTCCCCAATTATGCCAGTAGCTGATAAAGACGAATATCGGGTTCAGCCGCTACCAATCCGTCCAGCTGTGACTCTGCTTCCTCAATATGTGCCGAAGCCAGATGAGCCTCTAGCAACGCCTGAGTTTCCCACTCTTCGACAAAGGTAAAATCAGTTGGGTCTGCCTGATTTTGCAAAAGCTCATAAACGATGCAGCCTTCCTCTTTGCGAGTCGGCTCAATTAGTCCGAGCAAAACCGACTTGACTTCTTCCACTTTATCGGGAAGTGCAACAACACGAGCCACCACCCTAATCGTTGTTTTCGACATGCCTTTTTCTACATCCTTAACTAAAGAATTTTTACAATTAAAGAATTAACTAGGCAATCTCGGCATGGACTGGCAAGAAATATCTGGTAGCTGGGTCTTAATTCCTCCGCGTCCCATCGGCATCGTGCATTTCCTGGGTGGAGCTTTCATTGCGGCAGCCCCCCAGGTAACGTATCGGTGGTTACTTGAGCAATTGGGGCGTCAGGGGTATGCGGTGATTGCGACGCCTTTTGTGAATACTCTAGATCATGTCGCGATCGCACGAGATGTTCTCAACCGCTTTGAGACTACCCTAAACCGCCTACAGGCAACAAGTGTTTTACGCAAACGGTATCTGCCTATCTATGGTGTCGGACACAGTATGGGCTGTAAACTACATCTGCTCATTGGCAGCCTGTATTCAATTGAACGCGCCGGTAATATCTTAATTTCCTTCAACAACTATCCAGCTCGGCGTGCTATCCCCTTTATTGAGCAGTTAAACATCAATCCAGCATTCGACATCGAGTTTACGCCATCACCGCAAGAAACAAATGAACTAATCGCTCAACGCTATGAAGTCCGGCGCAATTTACTGATTAAATTCACCAACGACGAGATTGACCAAACCGCTAGCTTGACCCAAGTTTTGCACCAACGCTTCCCCAATATGGTTGCCGTTCAGACACTACAAGGGAATCATCTAACACCTTTAGGTCAAGATGTCAATTGGCGTGCCGGACAATCATTTTCTCCATTTGACGCCATTGGTCAGTGGATGAAGCAAGAAGTCTATCGTGACTTAAATCAACTGAAACGAGAAATTCTGCGGTGGCTAGACCCTTTGTCTGTGGCGTAATCATTTGAATTAAGATAACTCGTATGAATAAAC
>DATNQP010000158.1:0-2245 GCA_036703965.1 Leptolyngbyaceae cyanobacterium | reverse complement strand
TCCACCAAGCTTTCAGCAAACTGATCGAAGCGTTTCGAGAGTTTCTCATCCAGAAGCTTGCCATCCTCACCAAAAGCTTTCCAAGATTGACCAATAGCAATTTGCTCTGGAATTACCCAGCCATGTACCCAGCGCAGAATAACCCGCAGGTCATTGAGTGCATTACTGTTAGAAGGACCACCCAATACACTAATTAGACCAGTGACTTTACCTGATAGGTGGTCAAAACTCATCAAATCCAGAGCATTCTTCATAACACCACTGATACTGCCATGATATTCTGGCGTTGCCAAAATTAAGCCATCCGCTTCCTGAACCGTTTCACGCAATCGCACAACATCCGGGTAGCCTGGATACTCATCGTCGCCAGTACAAAATGGTAGCTGCATCTGGCGCAGGTCAAGTATTTCTGTAGATGCCCCTAAGGCTTGCACTCGCTGAATTGCTACAGCCAAGGCTTGATAGCTAGAAGCTTTTGGTCGCAAACTACCGCCAATTCCAACAATTTTCACCATCTCATTAACACCCTCTACTCAAAAATCAAAAATACTTCTTTAACTTAGTCAGCTAGTCTACTAGATGCCTTCCCTATAGGGATTGAGGGAATAACCCACACCTATTAAAATGAAGTCGTTATGACTACAGATAATATAACGAGTTTGACGAGATGGCGTCAAACCTGCGTCCCCTGATACCAAGTCGCGCTCTAAACCGTAATTATCAGATGCCTCATGCTCCATCCCAACGTTACGTTCCTGAGTGCAACTTGGTATGACAGACAGAGATTTGTGATTTGTGACGAATTAAGACATCAATGCAGTCAACCATGGGCAGATACATCCGGAATTGAGAAAGTTAAACTAGAGGTTGAAAGAGATTTCAACGGAAGCGCTATGCACTCTTGAGTAACGCGCTTTACGCAGGAGTTGAGTCAAGGCAGGACGCACGAGGAAATTCTGATGGAGAACAGTTCCGGGATGAAGGCAGGGATGGGACACAAATCGGTAAGCAGTTCGACAAAGGAACGGGCGACGCACAAGCGTGTTTCCAAGCAACACGTTGAGCCACGAAAGTTCTGGCATCTTGCCGCCAGCTTGCTGATTTTGCAAGGGGTAGTGCTGAGTACCCCAGCCCAAGCGCAGCAGACACAGCAAAAATCTCTCAGCTATGGGCAGCTGTTGGAGAAAATTGATGCTGACGAAGTCACTAAAGTAGAAATTGACCCAGCGACGAGGATTGCCAAAGTTAACTTGAAGGGACAGAAAGAAACTGACTCTCCGCAAGAGGTGATTCTGCTTGAGCAAAATCCGGAGCTGATTGAGAAACTCCGTGACAAGAACATTGAACTGGCTGTTGAACCCACTGCTGATAACACAGCCGCTGTCGGGCTTGTCGCCAACTTATTTTTGCTCTTATTGTTATTGGCAGGATTGATGATGATCCTGCGCCGCTCTAGCAATAGCTCAGGTCAAGCCTTGAATTTCGGCAAATCCAGAGCAAGGTTCCAGATGGAAGCAAAAACCGGCGTTCTGTTCAACGACGTTGCCGGAATCGAAGAAGCCAAAGAAGAACTGCAAGAAGTTGTCACCTTCCTCAAACAACCGGAACGCTTCACCGCTGTAGGCGCACGTATTCCCAAAGGTGTTCTGTTGGTGGGTCCTCCCGGTACCGGGAAAACTCTCCTAGCAAAAGCGATCGCAGGCGAAGCTGGAGTTCCCTTCTTTAGCATCTCTGGTTCAGAATTCGTCGAGATGTTTGTGGGAGTTGGTGCTTCCCGCGTCCGCGACTTGTTCAAAAAAGCCAAAGAAAACGCTCCCTGCCTAATCTTTATCGATGAAATCGACGCGGTGGGCAGACAGCGTGGGGCAGGTATCGGTGGTGGTAACGACGAAAGAGAGCAAACCCTCAACCAGTTGCTCACGGAAATGGACGGCTTTGAAGGGAACACTGGCATCATCATCATCGCCGCCACCAACCGACCCGATGTCCTTGATTCAGCCCTATTACGTCCGGGACGCTTTGACCGACAAGTGATTGTTGATGCCCCTGACTTGAAAGGACGCATCGGGATTTTGGAAGTCCACGCCCGCAATAAAAAGATCGCTGCCGAAGTATCCCTGGAAGCGATCGCGCGGCGGACTCCCGGATTTACTGGCGCTGACTTAGCCAACCTGCTCAACGAAGCGGCAATTCTGACTGCCCGACGCCGCAAAGACGCGATCACCATGCTGGAGATTAATGACGC
>DATNQP010000157.1:0-2833 GCA_036703965.1 Leptolyngbyaceae cyanobacterium | reverse complement strand
ATCTGCCCTAGCGCTTTCCACGTCATGCCTAGATTATTGTGTCCAGCGGCAAAACTGGGGTCAATCTTCAACGTTGTTTCATAAGCCGTTTTGGCAGTCGTCTTATCGCCAGCGCTTAAAAGCAAGTTGCCCAAGTTGTTGTAAGCGCCGAGTTTCAGCTGCGGTAAAATCGGTTGCTGGATTGCGGCTTTGTAATGCTCCACCGCTGAGTTGAGATTTCCATTTCGTGTGTAGGCATTGCCTAGATGGTAGTGCAATTCAAATAATACTGGAGCTTCTAGTGGAGTCGAGGTTAAGCCGCGCTCTAGGAGTTCGATTCCTTCATTCAATTGACCAATTTGAATATAAAGCGCTCCCAATTTACTGCATACATAAGCATCGTTGGGATGAGTTGCTAAGAATCCCTCCATTGCTGTCCGCGCCTTGGTGTATTTATCCCGTGTCGCGATCGCTCCTGGTTGGTAGCCGTAGTGTAGAATCGCCACCGTAGGGAGAGAAATTACCTGCCACTGGGGTTCTCGCTGCAATAACTCTTGCACGCTGTCATCCACCATTGCATGATAGGGACGAGAAAAGCGAACCTCTGGATGATTGCGGAATAAACGTGAAACCAGGGAATAGGGAGATTGAGACGCCCCCACTTCTTGCCGTACCAGGTTAATGACAAGGTGGCGATCGCTTTTTATGGCCTGTTTCATCTTAGGCACAATCGACGGTGTTAGTACCTCATCGGCATCTAGAACGAGTACCCACTTCCCCTGCACGTATTTCAGCGCCTCGTTCCGGGCAGCAGAGAAATCATTACACCAGTCAAAGTGATAAACACATGAGCCAAACTCTCTGGCAATTTCAACGGTGCGATCGCTAGAACCTGTGTCTAGGATTACCATCTCATCCACAATATCCTTGACACTTTGTAAGGTTTGTGATAACGTGAATTCCTCGTTTTTGACAATCATGCACAGGCTCAGATCCATCTTTCACCGCTTATCTTCTGACAGGATGTGGTTGTTATTTTAGAGATTCAAGTCCCCTGTGCCTATTGTGTTGAGGCAGGGGATTGTGCATATAGCAGTACTCCGTTAGGTAAACCAACATTTTAAGGGCACGATATTATCGTGCCCCTACAACTAACCAACTACTACACGCGGTAGCCGATGCTTAAAGCTACATAGAATTTCCCAGGAAATGGTTCCTAAAGAATGCGCCCAGTCATCTGCTGAAATTGATAAGTCTCCATCCTGCCCAATCAGCGTTACCACTTCCTCAGTCTGTAAATCGGAAATTTCACTCACATCGAGCATCAGCTGATCCATCGTAATAGCACCAATTTGCCGCACCTGCTGACCCCGGATTAACACAGTCATTTTGTTCGAGAGGTTGCGAGGAATACCGTCAGCGTAGCCAATACCAACTACGGCAAGGCGTAACTGTCGATCTGCGATGAATTGGTAACCATAGCTGACTCCAGTACCAGAGGCAATGGTTTTCACTTGCGTTACCCGTGCTTTCACCTGCATCACCGGCTTGAGGTCAATTACGGGTTGCAAATGCGAAGCCGGGTAGAGACCATAAAGAGCAAGTCCTACACGTACCAGATCGTAGTGCAACGCTGGGTCGGCTAAAGTAGCAGCAGAGTTAGCTAGGTGCAGACGAGGTGGCGTTATCCCAGCATCATGAAGTTGAGCGATCGCTTCTTCAAACCGCTGATGCTGAAGTCTCATCACCGTGGGGTCAGGGCTATCAGCTGTGGCTAGATGGGAGTAGACACTGCCAATTTCTAGATAGGGCAACCCCTGTACGAGTTGGACAAACTGAGTTGCCTCTTGCCAAGGCATCCCCAACCGTGACATGCCTGTATCGATCTTCAGATGCACCGACAGAGTTTTTTTCAAATCCCCAAGCGTTTCTGAAAAAACCAAAGCTTGCTGGGGGGTACAGATAGTGGGTTGCAATTGCCAGTGAGCGATCTCGCGGACTTGCTCAGGGGTATTAGTTGCCCCTAAAAGCAATATCGGCGCTTCAATCCCGGCTTCCCTGAGTTGAATGCCTTCTTGCAGCGTGGCGACACATAGACCACTAGCACCCGCATCTAAGGCAGTTCGAGCCACCATCGTTGCACCATGACCATAGGCATCTGCTTTCACCACTGCCATCAGTTGGGTAGGGGATGCCAAAAGCTTCCTCAGTTGCTGCACATTATGGAACAAAGCTGCTCGATCAATTTCCACCCAGGCACGTTGGCACAAACCGCCGGAGGGATCGTGTAGTCTGGGCGTTACCTCAGTAGTCTGTTTTAGCTCTCGCATAATGATATTTCACTCCTCAATCACACTCTAAAAACTATCCAAACGGGAGATTGTAAAAACAGGGTACTCAAGGTGTTCTATTTCTACAATGGGGTTGGTCGTTGAAGTGGATGAGGAGCGATCTGCGCTTTGCTGCTTACGCACCATGCTCCGCAAACGCTCTTCTCGCTTCGCTATCGCGTTTGTACAAGCTGAGCTGTTGTCAAGGTGAAGTCACTGTATACCATAGCCTTCAGGAGTTGCAGCTACCTCAATCATATCGAGCTGTGGGAATGCATTTTGCCCAGATTTCTTTCAGGAAGGGCAGGACGGAATTGGCGTATTGTTTTTTGTGCTTTGTGCGATCGCGTTCAATTGCATTCCACAAGTGTTGTAACTGTTGATCGGTGGAGCATTTTTGCAGTTGACAGGCAATGGCATTTTTCCATTGTTCCATCTGGCGGTAGCTGATAAATTGTCCTCCTTTGTCGAGGCGATGGACGAAGATAATGTAGACCCAAGACTCGATTTTTACAATTAGTGAT
>DATNQP010000156.1:0-4401 GCA_036703965.1 Leptolyngbyaceae cyanobacterium | reverse complement strand
GCTTTACATCTTCCCATCCGGTATTAAGAACTTAACTCTGTTTGGCGGAACTGCGGCTGAAGTTTCCGATGCTTTCCCCACCATCATTCCTTTTTCAAGTGAAGGACAGGGGGCAATCTCGCGGTTTGCCACCTTAAACCCGATACTCCGCGTATCGGGTGGTACAACTCAGCAAGGGTTAGCCTCTGCTGTGGGTTTCATTTGGGGCATTTCCGATCAGGTGGACTTGCGTGCTTTGTACGGTAGCGTCAACGCGGCAATTCCTGGAGAGGATAACAGCAGTAAAGTCTTGGGATGAGGCTTCTTTAGTGGGAGTACGGTTGCGGCGGCTCAGCTAACTCTCAAACCCTCCAACAGTATCGATGTCGGTTTGAACTATGCCCACAGCTACCACGACCTCAACGTTTTGGGTCTTGGGCTGTCCAGATTTTCGTCTAACGCCCTCAATATTCCGGGTAGGACAGTTAATGCAGACGGTACGGTAAACCTTGGAGGCTTTTTAAACACACTTGTCATCCGTACCACCTTTACGTTCTAGAACGCCGGTTCAGTAATAATCGGTAGGGCATTTTTACTCAGGACTTACGCAATATCCACCAATTAGCCCCCCCCGCTCCCCAAATCTGGGGAGAGTTAGATCTTGTTCCCCCCAAAGTTGGGGGGTTAGGGGGGCGAGTGCGTAAGTCCTGTTACTCTAGAAGGGCAAAGCATTCGGGCGACACCCCCCCAACGCCCCGATGCCTTGGGGGGAGGAAGAAAACTATTTGTAGCAAGCATTGAGAAAATTGGTATGAGACGAGGAAAGAGGAGCGAGGAAAGAGGAGCTAGACCAGTTCGGCAGAAGTTTTCCACCAGTGCCGAAAGCAGGGGGAGCAGAGGGAGCAGGGGGAGCAGGGGGAGCAGGGGGAGCAGAGGGAGCAGGGGAAAAATTTTAACGGCTGGGTTATTTCTGCCAGCCTGCACTAGTTCCCTTTAGAACTCAACACTTTCCTGGTGAGGAGCGGTAACTCGCAAAAAATTATCTAAATCTGCATAGGTGCCAGCGTAGGTGACAGTCGGAGACTCATAACCCTTTAGATGAACCGTGTGTTGCTTGAAGCCAATCTCATGCTTTCCTAAGTCTGAAAGGTAGCGGTAAGTATCTTCTCCCAAAGCAATATCTAGACCAATTTGTTTGGTGGAAGATTCCAGGCGAAAGGCGGCATTTACGGTATCACCAATTGCTGTGTAGTCGGGGCGATCGCCACTGCCCGTGTTACCAACCATTGCATAGCCCGTATTGATTCCTGTCCCAATTCGGAGTGGGAAGGGGAGAGGATACTCTTCGCTAAGAGCCGCTGTCATTTTATGTAAGTCACTTACGGCTTGCAGAATATTTATGGCTTCTTCATGACTGACTCCTTGAGAGCCATGAAACCAAATCGCCATGACCGCATCACCGATATATTTATCGACCCAACTCCCAGACTTACGGATGATATTTCCCGACTGACGAAACCAAGTGCCAATTACTGCTGAGAGGATTTTTTCATCAAGCTGGCGGGTTAATACTGTGAAGTCACGGATATCTACCACCATCACCGACATCAGGCGGCGCACATGTAAGGTCGAAGTCAGGGTTTCTTTATCTGTAACCTGGGGGAAGTCACTGTTTCGGCTGCTGGATGGACAATGAAACTCTAAGTCTGTCTGACCAAACGTTAGGCGATCGCCATTCCGCAACGTCACCGGGATACTGACTCTACGTCCATTGACAAAGGAACCATTGCGGCTTCCTAAATCAATGAGATAAAAATCACCTGTTTCAGTACACTGCAACATCGCGTGGTTTCGGGAAATCCACCGATCTGACAGCACAAAGTTGTTATCATCGCTGCGGCCAACAGTCCAGCAGTTGCTACCCACCAATGGCAGATAACGATTACCAGTGTCGGTCGGAAGAAGCAAATAGGGAGTGGATCGCAGAGTCACCACAGGCACAGATGCAAAGATGGGTTTAAAGGAATTGTTGCTCTAGTAGATGCATTCTGGAGCCAAACTAGTGATTCCGGAAAAATCAGCGCCAACTATGCCTGAATGGCACAATTGTTCATAGTGAACATGCATCTACATTCAAGCCATAGAAGCTGCCACCCAAAACAGACTATCTACCAAGATTGTACTCAAGACTGCTCCACTAAATGCCCACCAATACAACTCCCCTTTGGCCAAAGACCAAAGACCAACAATCAGAAGAGTACTAACCAACACGATTGCCCAGCTAATTCCCCAAGGTGTTTGTACTTGTGCGATCGCACTTTGAAAAATTGGTGTTGCTAGGGCTGGGTCAACTTTCATCACCTGACGCCAGTGAGGAATTAGATCAGTTAAGTAAAAATATACATCTGTTAGTGCCGTACCAAATAGCGAACCTAGGTAAAATAAGTTTCCGACCTTCCCCCAACCCCGCCACAAGCTCCATAGGGCAAACGGTAGACCAATTGCTTCTACTGGCAAGTGAATTAGGGGTTCCCAACGTAGCCAGCCCCAATAAATTGACCCAGCTAGCCAACTCCAGCTGAAACCCAGTAGCAAGTCGCCCCAGACTTGCGTTTTCGGATACTTGAGGAGCGTTAAACCCAGTCCTACCCAGCCCAGTGTCATTACTAAACTCAGTAGTGGCATTTGCCGCACTAACGGGGCTTGGGCAAATACCGGTATAGAAACCAGAAAAGACGCAGCGGCAAACACTAACCATGCTTGACGAGCGTCAATTTTTCCTTCAGGGATTGTCAAGAAATTATTACCGGACTGGACTGGGTAGTCTGAGGGCGAAGAAATTGAGAACCAGGTATTGTTAAACAAGATATTGTTAATATTCTTTACTTATGTTTACATTTATTAAGATATCACAGGGATAATCCCCTGGGGGGGGATATTCTTACTTCATCCTAACCTAAGAACGGGTAGTATCAAGTTCGGTTAATCACGACTCTCTACGCTTCGCCTAACGCTTTGGCAGCGCTACCATAGACGATCTACTCCCGTGGGCTAATAGCCAACAACTAAATTAACTATTAGGGATGAGCAAAGGCTTTAATAGTGTCCGGTGACGAATAGCGTAGGAATTTTAGGAGGCGTGTTGATGGGGACAATTTTTTGGGCGCATGAGGGCATCGACTGGCAGGGAGTTAGTGCAGGACTGTCGCTGACGTTCGCTAGAGGAGGGACTCTGCTCCTAGGGCAGACTAACGCAACAACTGATGTGAATTTGGTGCAGGGACTGTTCCAAGCGTTTGTTCTGGGAATTGTGCAAGGACTAACCGAATTTCTGCCGATTAGCAGTACGGCTCATCTTCAGGTCTTTACCACTGCCCTTCACTGGGAAACCGTAGGAGCAAAGCCGTTTGTTGCCACGATTCAATTTGGCAGTGTTATAGCCGTCCTCATCTATTTTTGGAAAGATATCACTAAGATTTTGACGGGAGGCGTGGAAGCGATTCGTCAAAAAGACTGGCAACGGGAGGAATGGAAAATAATTGTAGGGATAGCTGTAGGTACATTGCCAATCCTACTCGCTGGGTTTTTGCTCAAAAAGGCGCTTAATGACGATAAATCGACAATTAATAGCATGACGACTATTGCGATCGCGTCAATCGTGATGTCACTTTTGCTGGGATTAGCTGAGCAAATCGGCAATCGCAAGCGGAATTTTGATAACTTGCAGGTTCGAGATGGCATCCTCATGGGGTTGGGTCAAATGCTGGCTCTGGTGCCAGGAGTGTCCCGTTCTGGCTCTACTTTGACAACTGGGTTATTTCTAGGACTGGAACGGCAAACAGCCGCTCGTTTTTCGTTTTTACTGGGACTTCCAGCCCTGACTATTGCCACACTTTACGAATTTTTCACGGAGGCGTTGGGTCAGATTGATCTCGGACTGGTGCTTGTGGGGACATTATCAGCATTTGTGTTTTCTTATGTCTCGATTGCCTGGTTGTTGGGTTACCTACAACGAAGAAACACCTGGATATTTGTCTGGTATCGGTTGGCATTTGGAGCAGCAATTTTGAGTGCAGTTGCCGTTGGAGCGTTGAAAAATACTTAGAAGACTGACCCATGATGGCTAATTATGAGTGAAACTTCTATTCGTCCTGCTTTAATTAGCAAAGTTCTCCCCCACTCCATTGCCGCTGAAGTGGGCTTTGAGCCTGGGGATGCAATTGTTGCCATCAATGGCACACGCCCCCGCGACCTCATCGACTATCAGTTCCTTTGTGCTGATGAAGTGCTGGAACTGGAAGTCCTTGATGCTAAGGGTAAGACTCACTCGGTAGAAATTGAGAAAGATTACGACGACGATTTAGGGCTGGAATTTGAAACAGCGCTGTTTGATGGGTTAATTCAGTGCAATAACCGTTGCCC
>DATNQP010000155.1:0-10549 GCA_036703965.1 Leptolyngbyaceae cyanobacterium | reverse complement strand
GCGAAGCTGTAAAGAAAATACTTTAAAAATGCTTGTGCCACCTCATCTGGCACTGGCTCCCGCATGACAATCAGTTGTGGGATGTGCAACTGTTCTAGCTCATGCGCCAATCCCAGGCCATCACAGGAGTTGAAAATCGCTAGCTGCAACCCGCCTTCAACTGCTTTTTTCAGAGCATACCTGAGTTCGTCCAGCGTTAAGCTATCAGTCGGGTTGAGATAAATCCGTCCCCTTTCACCTTCGGTCTGACTATGACCCGCGAAAAATAGAATATCCCAACGTTGCTCCCAAAGCTGGTCGTTTAACTCCTGGCGTTGGGGTTCCACCAGAAAGGTTGTCACTGCACCGGGTAAATTCTCCAGCTGTTGCTGGTCTCGCTCAACCTTAATCCCTTCGCTATTGCCCAAAATTGCCAGGATTCTGACTTGGTTTCGATAGGAAGGCGTTTCTACCCGTGGTGGTCGTTCATACTCTAAGCTACTCAGTCCCATTTCAGCTTGGCTGTATAGCTCTAACAAATCCCACTGGTGCCAAGGGAGTTGCCATAGCTGGTGGCTGTCGGTACGAATAAGCACCCGCACCTCGTCGGATGTGCTGACTTTTTCTAGCCACTTCTCTCGGATCGAGAAAAATGACTCTGCCCTGAGCCAGCGATTCAGGCGATCGCGTAACTCATCAGCTAGGAGGCGGCACTCCTCCTTCCTGTTTTTGAGGGAACCATCAATCTCAGCTCGTTTGAGTTTAATGATGCGCGTCGCCTTCCCCAGACTACGATAGGTTGACTGCCAGCCGCTATACTGTGCTGCAAGTTCGGTTGCAGGGGGTAACCTGCCAGTAATCTCCGTTTCAGGGCGATCGCCTTCTAACCCAATCTCCAGCGTCACCCGAAAGCCCTGCTTAAAATCACCATCCAGTTTGAGGACAATTAACTTCCCCATTGCTAACTCGCAGTAATTACTGCCTCTGTTCAAATCACAAAATTCTCTGTCACGCTGACATCACCCAGAGCCACCTTAACGCTAAAACGATCTTTCGGCTCCCCACCAAATTCTAATTGAATAGTCTTATTCTCACTTCTCGTATGGGTGTCGATGACCGCTTCTCCATCCTCATCTAACACCATCAGCTGTAGATTGGAGGGTAGATAGGTTTGACCTTTTGGGGGCTGCGCTTCCACGCTAATATCCATTTCCTGCTCAGATTCTTGGGTAATCGCGATAATCACAGTCACCGACTCACCTGGCGTTCCCAATTCAATCAACTTGCCGCGCCTAACGTAGGGACTACTTCTAAATCTGAAAGCTAGCTCAGTAGGTTGTGTGCTTACTATGGCTTCCACAGCTTGCCAACTGGCGTCAAAGACATTCTCAAACCATTGGCTCAGATTTACCAGGGGGTTGATTTTATTCAGGTATCTTGGCAACTCTTCGAGCGATCGCAATTGGCTCAAGGGTAACTCCGACCTTGCCACCTTTTTAACAAATCCCAACAGTGTTGCTTCCCTTAATGATTCATGCAACTGCACCGCCACATAGCCAATTCGTTCTTCCCAGACTTCTGCTGGAACGCAGACTAATTCTGCATCTGGTAACACGGGTCTACACTCCAGCTTACCGCGATTTTTCACCACTAAATCAGCAGTATCCATCAGCATCTGCATCACCGGGTCGTAACTCGCACTCTTATCTAAATCAGTCTCAAATCCCCGACATTGTAGGTATGTATTCACGGCATACACCGCCAGGATATTAAGATAAACCTGTTTGCCTTTGTGAGGATTGGGTTGGGAACGTCGAAATTGTTCCGCTTGTGAATGAGCTTCTAAGGCTAGGGGAACGGTGAAAGTCCAAGCTTCAATTTCTGGCTTCATGATTGATTATGTGGTGTTTAGGTTGTGTCTAGTGAACCAACGGGCATCGCGCTGAGTATCTACTTCCCGAACTGAGAATTAGGAACCTCTAATTGTTACTCAGCCTAAACATCAAAAAAATTATAGTTTATTTACAAAATTTAATAATAAAGAAATTTAACTTCTAAATCTATCGCATACAGGAATTTGAACCTGACTGTCACATCCTGAGAACACTGGCTCTACACGTATTGCCTAAACTCAGAGCGAAATTTTTCGCAACTCCGCTGAAAGAAGCGATTCAGGGTTGGCAGCGGAATTCCCAACTCGGTTGAAATGTCTTCCCAGCTTTTTCCAGAAAATCTTGCCAAGGCTATGGCTGGAAAATTAGCATCGGGTCTATTTCTAATATGCGCCTGCTTAAAAATATTTTCAGTATCTTCTTCTAAACATTCGCGAATCCTTTCAATCAATGAAGGCTGTTCTTCCATCTGAACTATCTCCTCCAGTTCAGTGAATGAAGGTAAGTTCATAATATTTGGCTCTCTGAATTCCCGACAAGAATCTATAAATACTCGATCCAGCCGAAAATTGACCCAGCTCATAAATTTTTTTTCACCTCTTTCAGGGTCATAGTTATCTATTTTTTGGCAGACATAGGTCAAGGTTTTATTAACGGCTTCATCATAAAGCAGGTCATAAAACTGAGGGGAGAAGCTGGCTTGATGGGGGCGGGAAAGCTTGCCCGACAGCCGAATTGCCTCAACCAGTTCCCCTAAAGCATACTGCCGTAACTCAGTATGAGGTGGGTGCCGTTGAGCTTCTATTGCTAGCTTTTTGAGTTGAGCATCACCCAGGATCTTCCTAAAAGCCTGATGCCGCAGGATATTAGCCCATGCCCTCACGGGAGTCTGTTTCAGATTGTACTGGTTGAGTTTTTCACCAACATCACACAAAAGCTGCTGTCGGATTTGCTCGTAAATTTCCTGATAAACACCAAGTAGCGGTTGACGGCCAAGCGAACGGCAAATTTTGCGCGATCGCAGTATTTCATCAACGAGTTGGATTAAGACCAACTGCCCCCCCTCCGTCTGCGGCGCATGCCGTTGCGCCTCTTTTACTAGCTGTTCGAGTCGCTCATCCATACTCTTGAAAGTACCACTGGGAGTGCAACTCGTTAATAGAGCGTTCACACCATTGTTTTGCTTTGTGCCGATAACCAGGTGAAACACCGAGCTGATGCTAGGGTTGTGTCTGGTGAACCAAGGTGCATCGTGCTGAGTGCCTGTTCATCGAGCACTCGAATCAGGAGCCTCTACTTGTTACTCAGCTTAAACAGCCAGACTTTTCTGCATTTTTTACACAAATTAATATTTGGGCTTTTGCAGAAAACTCTGGCTTTTTGACTCGTGAAGACGAGATACCCGACTTCCTCAAGAAGTCGGGTATCTGAACCGCTAGCGATCGCTTTTGGTTAATACCGAATGCGTGGATCGATTAGAGCATTGATAATGTCAATTGCAATGCTGGCGAAGACAACAATCGCCGCAAAAAACACCATAATTCCTTGGACTGTCGGGTAATCTCGCAGAGAAATTGCCTCATACAGACGATTGGCTAATCCAGGCCAAGAGAATGTCACTTCCGTCAAAACGGCACCCCCTAACAGCGAAGCAAAGGTCAACCCTAGAATCGTAATGACTGGAATCAGGGCATTTTTAAGGGCATGGCTCACAATAATCTTCCGTTCTTGAATGCCTCTGGCACGAGCAGCTTCAACATAGTCAGCCCTAAGGGTTTGCTTCAAATTCACCCGAACAATACGCTCAAAAATTCCGCTGAGAAGTAAGCCTAGCGTCAGGCTGGGAAGAGTGAGATAGTGTAATGCCGTGAAAAAACTGCTCAGGTTGCCGCTTAGCAGACTATCAATTGTGTAAAGTCCTGTTGGACCTGAGGGAGGAGTTATTGAAGTTGGGAAACGCCCAGCAATAGGGAACCACTTTAACTGCACAGAAAAGATTAACTGCACGATCATTCCCGCCCAGTAGACGGGAAGCGCATAAGTGATAATCCCAAACAGGCGTCCCCCTAGATCCAAAGCCGTGCCAGTACTTGAGGCGGAAATTAGACCCACGCTAACACCAATCACCACTGCGACTATCATGCTGGCTACTGCCACTTCTACTGTTGCTGGGAAGTATTGACGGATTACTTCCGAAACATTTTGACCCTGATCAGTAATTGAACTCCCCAAATCCAAACGCAGCAAGGAACCGAGATAGTAAAGGTACTGCAAGGGCAAAGGCTTATCTAGCCCCAACCGTTGGCGATACGCTTCTTTAACGCTATCGGGGGCGCGATTACCGAGAACCGCATCTACCGGATCGCCTGGGGTTGCGTGTAGCAGCAAGAACACGATCGTTACGATTGTCCACAGCATTAAGGGTGCTAGAAGCAAACGCGCCAGGACGTAATATTGTAAGGCACGGGAACGAGACATAGTTTTTTGTCAGGGGTCAGGGGTCAGAAACCAGGGGATAGAGGGGGAATGTTAAAAACCTACACTTGTGAGGCTCCCTACCCCCCTGCTTCATTAATTACGCCTAGCTGCTTAACAATTTAGGATTTACTAACTTCCCAAAAGGTTGGGCCTAGAACTGGGTTAATTTTGACATCCTTTACTGGTTTGTGTGTAAAGGCGTAGTCTTTTTTCTGCCACAAGGGAACATAGGGGACATCCTTAGCTAAGAGGTCTTGAATGTCAGCAAAGATTTTCTTGCGAGCTTCGGGGTTTTGTTCTTTGCGCTCAGCCTCAATTAGCTTATTCATTTGCTCGCTGTAGTAATTGAATCCCTGACTTTTACTTGCTCCCTCTTCACAGCCTTTTTCTACTGACCCTTTAGCACAACTGAACAAGGGTTGAATGTAGTTATCCGGGTCTCCAAAATCAGGAGACCAAGCGACTAAATAGCTCTGATAAAGCCCATTAGCCGCGTTGGCAAAGAGAGTTGCTGTCTCCACTCCTTGCGGTTTTATTTGCATAATTCCCTCTAGTTTCTGTTCGGCATATTCTTTGAGGGTAGCGACAACCTGTTCGCGCTCTGCGGAAGTAGAGGAGTAATAAAGTTCCAACTCGAAGGGTTTGTCTTTAGAGAATCCTGCTTTAGTGAGTAGTTCTTTAACTTTGTCAACGTTGCCATCGCCGTATGGCTCTTGGAAGGTTGGTTTGTGGGTATCAAAGCTAGTGGGAACGATGCTATAAGTCGGTTCAGCTTGCTTTTTGTAGACACGCTCTGTGATTAAGGGACGGTCGATTAGGGAGGCGATCGCTTGTCTCACTTCCACCTGATCCAGGGGCTTTTGCTTCACATTCAGTACCATATAGCTAACGGTACCACCCGCCTCTTCCACCACTTGCCAATTTTTTGCTGGAGCCTGTTTTTTCAGATTGAGAATCTGATCGGAGTCCAAGGTTAGATAAGCAATATCTACCGCATTGGTCGTGAAGGAATTGTACAAATTGGCAGAATTACTAAAGATTTGAAAATCAAGTCCCTTGTTAGCCGGTTTTTCACCCCAATAGTTGTCATTAACATCCATCCGAATCTGTTGGGGGCTGAAGGAAACTAATTTGTAAGGGCCAGTTCCAACAAACTCATTGGGCTTAAATTTCCCTGAACCAATTTCATAAGCCTTGGGGGAGACGGCACACATGCCAGTGAACCCTAACAAAGCTGGAAATGGAGCAAAGGCGTTTTTAAGTTTGATGGTGATTTCGTACTCACCAGTCGCTTTGACGGATTCCATGATGTCAGACAGCAGTGCTGAGGGTTTGCCGCCATTTTTGCTAAACCGCTCCAAGGAAAATGCCATAGCTTCCCCATTAAAGGGCGTACCGTCGTGGAAGGTAACGCCTTGACGTAGAGGAATTGTGTAAGTAAGACCATCCTTACTAACCTTGGGGAGTTCTGTCGCGAGTTGTGGTATCAGTTCAGAGGTATCTGCCTTGTAGGAATAAAGGCGATCGCCCATGCTAGTGATGATGTTACTGGTGTAGACTTCATAGCCATCAGCTGGATCAAGCGTCCGGGGTGGGTTCGTTAAGCCAATTGTGATGCGTCCATTACCGCTAGCGCCTGGACTGGGGGAATTCGCTGTTGGTGTTGAGGTCTTGGAACCCCCACAGCTAACAATGAGGAAACAGCAGCAAAGAAATAAACCTAAAAATTGTCCAATTGATTGCCACTGTCTTGACCCAAGTTTGGGGGAAGCGGAATTATACCTGAAATTGGGTCTTTTTTTGCGGGATCTGTGAAACCAGGTCATAACTTGCATGCGGATTCTTGAGATTGGCTATATAGCTACAAGTAACTATATTTAGCTTAAATCCCGTAAGCCCCACGCTGTACCCGGAGATTATTTGGTTTAAGACTGAAGCTCAATAAGAGTTTTGAGGTGGTAAAAAGGCTGCTGAAGATGGTGTGAGAACCAATAATCTATATTTATTGCTCCCCTTCTACCAACCGTAGAAGGGGAGCAATGAATGAGGTTCTTGCACAAGACAATACAGGACTAATTTTGGACTTGTCCAAAATTACCAAAGTGCTCTCACAGGTGCATTCTCTTGGATGCTATCGCTGGGCATAGGGTTTGTGTTCTGTTGGTTCTGTTGGGACGAAGAGGGTTGAGTTTGAACATTTGTCCGTTGCTGGGTTGTCTGTTGCCTCGACCTCATTTCTTGAGTTTCCACAGTCCTTTGTTGCTGGTTAGTGCCCGAGGGTGATGTCATTTGTTGATTTCCACCAGTCATCGGTTGCTGGTTAGTGCCCGAGGGTGATGTCATTTGTTGATTTCCACCAGTCATCGGTTGCTGGTTAGTCTGCGAGGGTGATGTCATATCAGAATTATCATCAACCCCTTGTTGCTGCATATTCTGAGACGGTGACCTCCCTCCTGGTGCTGTCAGATCATTGTCTTCAACCCTTTGTTCCGGACTGGCTGTTTGAGCCATTACTGGAGACATAGAGACCGCTCCGAGCAACAGAGCGAATGTTATACCTGTCAACACTTTGATTTTTTGCATGTTCATCACAACTTCAGTTTTAAAAGATTTGATTCTGGTAATAGAACTCCGCTCTCAACTCTCAACTTGATTTCTTGTCTGCAAAATGTTGAGGAAGCCATATCATTTCCGAATAATATACAAACCTGCTTGATAAGAAAATCTGCCTGGAGTTAGACAGTGTTTATCAACCCCAAAAAACTACAGGAAACCTTGGCTGATCCATCAGGTCTTATTAATTTAGTTAATGTGTTTTTGAAAATCTGCTAAATGCGATGTGTCAGAGATAGATCTTCACACCCGCGTCTTGCTTTATCAGTCAACTGAGTGAGCGCTCGCTGCTGGGGGTGTTTAAATCAGTGACCAGCGGTCAATTGCTTATTGGTCACTGTTGATGGGGAAGAGGCCACAAGCGTAGAGGTAACCTTCCTCTAGAGCATCGGTCAAGTAGAGGGTAAAACCCTCCCTACCAGTAGGAGTCTGGCAAGCTTGTACCAAACAATTTTTTAAAGTCTTAATAAAGTTCCCTTGGCTTTGTTGCTGATTTCGTCAATTGAAATAATAATATTCACATATCGTAATACAGGTCATACAATTGTATGACAGGGGAGGATGGGACTTAAAAAGCAACTCGTGCTGAAAAAGCCCCCATTCCTAGTACGGCAATGATTTTATGTCGATTCCCCTTGCCTTGAAATAGCGCTCGATTCTGTCCCAAGCATCGGGACTGACCTTGAGCTAAGAAGTTTCAAGTGGCTCAGCTGGTACAAAAAAGTTTTTGTAACGGAACCATGTCAAAATCCTCTGTCCAACAACAAAGCGAAAACTACTACCGGCTGTTTAAGGAGAAGCCACAACAACTTGAAGAGAATCTCCATGAGTTGAATTGCCTCCCCAGCCAACTTGCTCAAACTGAAAAAATGTCCAGCCTCAATCAACTATTGGCTGGGGTTGCCCATGAAATCAATAATCCTATCAACTCAATCTACGGCAATCTCGATTTTGCCAGTGAATATATTCAAGACCTGCTCAACCTGATCGACCTGTATCAGCGACATTACCCCAATCCGGCTCCAGCGATTTTAAATAAGTGTGAGGCCATCGACCTGGAATTCCTGATGGCCGACTTTCCCAAGCTACTATCCTCAATGAAAGTTGGGATTGACCGCATCCGGGAGATTGTTCTGTCTTTGCGGCACTTTTCCCGGCTGGATGAAGCTGAACGCAAGTTAGTAGATATCCATGAAGGGATTGATAGTACACTACTGATTCTGCAAAGCCGCATTCAAGCTAGACCTGAACGTTCTGGCATTGAGGTGATTAAGGAGTACGGCGACTTGCCACTACTAGAGTGCTACCCAGAACTCCTCAACCAAGTGTTTATGAATTTGCTGACCAATGCGGTTGATTCTCTAGAGGCTTACAACCACCAGCGCAACTCGGAAGAAATTCAAGCCAATCCCAGTAGACTCTGGATTAGTACCTCCGTTGTTGACGACTGCGTTATTATCCGGATTGCTGATAATGGCTTAGGAATTTCTGAAGACGTAAGTTCTCGAATTTTTGATCCTTTCTTCACCACTAAGCCAATCGGCGTCGGTACAGGATTAGGACTGTCGATTAGTCACCAGCTCGTTGTTGAAAGACATAGAGGAATATTGGAGTGTCACTCAGCACCAGGACAAGGAGCTGAGTTTGTGGTTAAGCTTCCAACTCGACCGCCGCGCTGATTCAGTTCCACCGGAGGCGGAGCGCTGTGTGAAGAAAGCGCCCCGCTACTTCGTTGCCTTGCTGCTTCCAATCAAGAGTATTTATTCCCTTTCTAGCCTTTCAATTAACGCATCAGCTAGCCTCACCGGAGAAGACGCGGAGACGCGGAGACACGGGGACGCGGAGAGTCCCCGTTCGACGTGCGACGCGGGACATGAAGCGCTGTTCGGCGTGAATGTCCAAGGGTTTTTACGCCGCGACCAAATCAAAGATTTGGTCGCCTGATTTCAGGCGGGGTCTCAATCCTTGCCTGATTTCCCTCCCCGCGTCTCCCCCTCTCCGTGTCCCCGCGTCCCTGAATGCCCCCTCTGCCATTAATCCCGGAATCGATTCGTAGTTCCCTTGAGCTTGTTCAAGAAAACGCTTAGTTGCATATTGGTTAATCAGAAGCCCTTGTAAGGCTAGAGATGCAAAATACTCTCGCTTTGTTAGGGGTGGTGGTGTTGGCTGTGGTTGTGTCATCAGTTTAATCTAGTGGTCTGTCAAACCAAAGTTGACGGATAGTAGAAGTATGCATCTACTAATCCATCAGCTATGCCAGCCAAGCGATATATTGTCTCCCTGACTCCTGACGAACGCCAAACTCTTGAAGAATTAACTAAAAAAGGTAAAGCAGCGGCGGCTAAAATTAATCATGCTCGTATCCTGCTTAAAGCCGATGTCAATCACCCGGACGGAGGATGGCTAGATCAAGACATCAGCAAGGCTTTGAATATCAGCACCCGAACAATTGAGCGAGTTCGACAACGGTTTGTGGAAGAAAGCTTAGACAATGCGCTTACAAGACATCCTCGGCAGTCATCTCCACGGCGACGGCTAGATGGAGAGGCTGAGGCACATTTAGTGGTGCTGACTTGTAGCAGCGCCCCTTCAGGATATAGCCGTTGGACACTACGCCTGTTAGCCGTTCAGATGGTGGTATTGGGATACGTAGAAAGCATCTCCCATGAAAGCGTGCGACAGGTGCTAAAAAAAACTCGCGATTAGCCTTGGTTGAATGAATCTTGGGTGATTCCACCTGAAGCCAATGCTGGGTTTGTTTGCCAAATGGAAGATGTTTTACAACTTTACACCAGTGTCTATGATCCTGATTATCCCTTGGTCTGCTTTGATGAAAGCTCAAAACAATTAATTGCAGAAACCAGGAAGCCTTTACCCGCAGAACCCGGACAACCTGAGCGTTTTGACTATGAATATCAACGTTTGGGTGTTAGCAATCTTTTCATGTTTTTTGAGCCTTTAACAGGTTGGAGACATGTAGAGGTTACTGATCAACGTACTCAAATTGATTATGCTCAACAGATGAAGTATCTGGTCGATGAACGCTATCCTCAAGCTAAGAAAATTAAAATTGTTCAGGACAACTTAAATACGCACATGGGAGCTTCCCTCTACAAAGCATTTATACCTGCTGAAGCTAGGCGTATTCTTGACAAGCTGGAGTTTCATTACACCCCCAAGCATGGAAGTTGGTTGAATATGGCTGAAATTGAGTTGAGTGTTTTAACCCGACAATGCCTTGACCGACGTATTCCACAGAAGGATGTGTTAAAAGAGGAAGTTGCTGCTTGGGAAAAGCGTAGAAATCAAATCTCCTCTAAAGCAGATTGGCAATTTACCACTGAAGATGCTCGGATTAAATTGAAGCGGCTATATCCGTCAATTACTTCTTGACAGACCACTACCTGGAACGAGAAGATATCCAGCAGTCACTCCAGTATGCCGCGTGGCTTGCTCAAGGAGTCCATGTTAGCCTGGTGCAGAGCAGGCTGGATAAAGTTTCTAGTTGATAGAGATGGATATGGAAATTACACTGAACCGTCATATTGAGCTTACCCCTGAAGTTCGAGGGGGAAAACCGCGCATTG
>DATNQP010000154.1:0-5007 GCA_036703965.1 Leptolyngbyaceae cyanobacterium | reverse complement strand
TACTGAAAAACAACAACTAGCAAAGCCTGATGAGCGCCTTGCTCAACACCTGATGACCCTCTACTGGCGTGGGAAGTTAAATTTGGATAACCTGGAAGGCTTGCTGACGCGGTTCTACGCCAAAGCACCTGATGCCCTCCGGGGCTACGCTCTCGAATTCGTAGGGCGAAGCCTGCGTAACACGAAAGAGGCGATAGAGCCACAAATTCTCAATCAACTCCAATTACTACAGATCTTAAGCGGCAAAACGCTTTAGGTGCAGGCTGAGCGATCGCACATCTGTCTTTCCTCATACCAATTTCCTTTTCAGACGCTACACTTCGACCCCCCCAACCCCCCTTGTCAAGGGGGGAGCAAGAAAGTATCTGTAGCAAGTATTGAGGAAATTGGTATCAAGGGGTTACCAAGCAGCTAGCAAAGGTTTCTTGATGCTTGCTTCTGGCGTTAAATAGGGTTCAACTGATTTAGAAACATATATAGCGCCCTCTATCCCTAGATATGCTCTACGTGCAAGCGATCGCTTGCACGCACCCCAAGAAACTCCTTAACGCCGGGAAAGCTGAGGGTCTTGCTGAATGTACTGGAGGATACCATTAGCGATCGCCTGTGCCATTTGGTTCTGGTACTCAGCTGTTGCGAGTCTCGGTTTGTCTCTTGTACCCGTAACAAAACCCACTTCTACCAAAACAGCTGGCATCGGATTATTCCTGAGAACGTAAAATCTTGCTTGTCGAACCCCCCGATTTGCAATATCAATGCTCTGCAAAATATTGTTGTGGATTGTTTGGGCGAGGCGCTGACCACTGGAATAATAGTAGGTTTCCAAGCCATTGACATCTGGACGATTACCGATGGAATTGGCATGGATACTGACAAACAAGTTAACATGCTCTCGTTTTGCCATTTCCACTCGGGGGGCTAAGTCTACGAAATAATCACTCGTTCGCGTCAGAATGGCTTGAATACCCTGTTGTTCCAAGATTGCTGCTACCCGTTGTGAGATCGGCAGAATCACGTCTTTCTCTTGCAGTCCGTTAATCCCAATTGCTCCAGAATCTTTACCACCATGTCCGGGATCGAGCATCACAACAATGCGCCCATTAGGCACATGAGGTGAGCTTAGGGACGGATTACTCGTAACTGGTGGCGGCACGGGATTCAGCGGCGGGAGAGGCGTTGGATTGGGAAACTGTGCCACCCGTTCTGGCATTGGTAATTGTACTGTCCACTGGTTGGGGGCGATTCCCTGGAATTGCACTTGTTGGGGGTTAATTGTATAGCCAGGGTTTAATTCAATCACCAAGCGGGTTGTTTTATCGTCAAACTGTCCCACTCGTACCGAACGAATTGCCCCTCCCACTAGCTGCTCCACCGTTGAGCGTTGCACGATGATACCAGGCAAATCAATAACCAGGCGTGTGGGGTTAGTAATGATCTGTGCTCTGGGTTGAACCCCCTGATCCGTTGTAAAGACTAGTCGATTCTGATTGGCGTCAAAACGCCAAAACAACAGTCTTGCTGCTTCAGCGGGAGATGAAAGTAGAAAAAAGCCTAAAAAACTGGGTAATAGCCAGTGAACTCTCAAAGTCAAAGCTCCTCGGAGCGCGGTAGTGTTACGAAGTCGATATTAGTCACTAAAGGACTGGTGTCAGATAGTCAGATAGGCAGATAGGCAGATAAAAAGTACCCAATTCGGTTTGGAAGTAAGAACGAGTGCTTATGCCTGACTTGTTGCCTGGTGGCTAAAATTTATGAAGTTACTTGACTTTTTAGCAAAAAGTTTGCATGGACATGATTCTAAAAACTTTTTTGATTCTTTGTGCAAGCGAGAGCCAACGCTTGCTTTTCTCCGACTACCGTAGGCATCGGCAGGTTCCATGATAGCGATCGCCGCCCCACAACAACAAGCCAATCAGCAAACTCAGCACAAGTACAAGTGTCTGGGCAACGCGGTCAATAGGCTGAAGGATAATGGAAGTTTGAGTTTTGCTGGTCATTCAAACACTTCAGTAAAGCTCAGGAATAAAACGATACTGCTACCTTATTTGCAGGCTAACAACAGGAGGTTTAGGTCTATGGCACAATAGGTGAGTGGTTTGAAATCAAAAACTTGGGGGCTGTTATGGATGAAGTTTTTGAAGAAAAAAATGAACTTATAGCTCGTATATCACCAATAGTAGAAAAATTGATTCAAGGCGATAGTGTATTTAAAGAATTAAATAAAGAGGAAATAATTAAAGTTTTATCAATCCTGCTAGGAGAGAACTTTTCTCCCGAAGAAATCAGGGCAATGTCAGATGACACTTTAACCTACAGAATTAAAGGTATTATGGCTGTAGAGGTCATGTCTGGATTGGTTAAGAATTTTAGCCCAGAGGAAATGGCAGAGTTTAATGCAGCAGTACTAAGAAAAGATTGGGGAGCATCTATTTTCTCGCTACAAAAATAGTTGATATTTGAGAGCAATCTCCAAATTATCGCGCTCCAAACTAGGAAAACATTGTTTGTGTCCTTTCCCAAGAGCTTTCGCCAATGGCTAATACCGAGACGACGGCTTGCGATCGCGGAAGCCTGTCTGATTGGTTTAGTATCCGGACTCTCAGCCGTCTTTCTCAAGCAGAGTGTTGGCTGGTTCGGCTCATGGCGTGTTCAAGCGTCTAACCTGTTACCCGCTAGCTTAGTCTTACCCGCTATCGGTCTCTCCTTAGGACTACTTTGCGGGTTTCTTATTGAGCGTTTGGAACCAGAGGCAACGGGTAGTGGGATTCCTCAAATTAAGGGTGTACTTGCCCAGTTTCCCATCACCCTGAATTTGCGGGTGGCTCTGGTCAAATTGGTGACCAGCATTATATCGCTTTCTGCGGGGCTAACCTTAGGGCGGCAAGGACCAACCGTACACATTGGGGCCGCTTTGGCGGCTCAGTTCAGCCGTTGGGTACCCACCTCTCCTGAACACCGACGCCAGATGATTGCCGCCGGTGCTGGTGCTGGGTTAGCTGCCGGTTTTAATGCTCCGCTTGCCGGGATTTTTTTTGTTGTCGAAGAACTGCTTCGTGACCTGTCTAACCTAACTCTGGGGACTGCAATCCTTGCCTCCTTCATTGGTGCCGTCGTCTCGCGAGTATTAGGTGGGCGCAGCCTGGACCTCAACCTGGAACTGAGCAATGTTTCGAGCAGCTTCTCAGCACCTGAGATTCCCTTCTATTTATTATTGGGTATCTTAGCTGGGCTATTGGGTGCTTTGTTTAATCAGGGACTTCTTGCCAGTCTTAGCTTCTACCAGCGTCTGAACCTGAGCTTGCCAATGCGAATTGGCTTAGCTGGAATGATTTGTGGCTGTGTAGTTGCACTGCTGCCAGTTTCTTTCCGAGACAACAATGGTTTACGGGAATTGCTGATTACGGGTGAAGCCAGCTGGCAATTCACGAGCCTTGCCTTTGTCGCCTACTTCATTCTCACCCTGATTTCCTATGGCTCTGGGGCACCTGGAGGTCTGTTTCATCCCTCCCTCGTCTTAGGTTCTGCCCTTGGCTACCTGGTGGGAATCGCTGAGTTTCATTGGCTGGGCTTCGGTTCACCCACGAGCTACGCCTTGGCAGGCATGGGTTCATTTTTTAGCGCCGTCTCCAAGGTGCCAATTACAGCAATTGTCATCGTATTTGAGATGACAACGGACTTCAATCTTGTGCTGCCCTTAATGATCACTTGCGTGGTTTCCTACATGGTTGCCGATAAGGTGGCAAAAGGGTCGCTCTACCAGCGCCTCTTGGAGTGGAAAGGCTACACCTTGCCAACGCAAACAATTGAGAAGGGTTCCTTGGCGGGGTTGAGGGCATCTCACCTCATGCAGCGCCGAGTCGAAACTCTGGCGAGTCAGATGACACTGGATGAAGCCGTTCAAGCTTTTTCCCGTTCTCATCATCGCGGCTTTCCCGTGGTCGATAACGGTCAGTTGGTAGGTATCATCACTCAGACAGACCTTGCTAATGCAAGCCAACGTCAGTTGGTTGGGGATACAGCGCTTTCCCAAATCATGACCCCACAACCGATAACAGTTCTACCGACGGATTCTTTGAGTCAGGTTCTCTATCTACTCAACCGTTACCAACTGAGTCGGTTGCCCGTCACGGAGGGACGCAAGCTGCTGGGCATCATCACTCGTGCCGATATTATCCGCGCTGAAGCCGACCAACTGAGTGGTGAAACCGACCAGGTAGGACCTACCCCTGAGCCTTCCTATGTGGTTTATCAAACTTGTGCCCCGGCGACAGGGCGGGGGCGTCTTTTAGTTCCGCTGGCTAACCCCCAAACGGCACCCGTGCTGTTGCAGCTAGCTGCCGCTATTGCCCGCGATCGCGATTATGAAATTGAGTGTCTCCAGGTTATCTCTATCCCCCGGAGAAATAATCCTGCTCAGACGGCAGTAAAAACGACCAGAAGTCGTAGGTTGCTGCGTCAGGCGGAAAAGTTGGGGCGAGATTGGGAGATTCCTGTTCATACCCAAATCCGGGCAGCCCACGACGCCGCTCAAGCGATTCTAGAAACGATTCAGGAGCGACATATTAGCCTAGTCTTTATGGGATGGAAAGCAGAGCCACCGACTAGTCCTGGTCGCATCTTTGGCAATGTTGTTGATACCCTGATTCGACAAGCTCCCTGTGATGTGGTGTTGGTGAAACTAGGACATAGAGAAGAGGCGCAGGGCGATGGAACAACAATCGCCTCTTGTCCCTTACCGATCGCTTGGAATCGTTGGCTAGTACCGATTGCTGGCGGTCCCAATTCCAGCTATGCTCTTCAACTTTTACCCGCTCTCACCACCCTTGCTCGCAAACCGACGCTCAAGGTGGCTCAAGTGTTTGCTCCCTCTACACTCCTGCCCGACACCACTGGGCTGGAACGAGCAGCCTACGTCCTTAGCTACCAACTGAATACCAGCGTAGCGGCGATTCCTGTTCGTTCTTATTCTGTCTCTGATGCCGTCATTCATCTGGCTCGAACCGATCA
>DATNQP010000153.1:0-14830 GCA_036703965.1 Leptolyngbyaceae cyanobacterium | reverse complement strand
GCTCTATGATTACCTCCTGTCAGTTTCATTGCGGGAACCAGACATTCTCCAGCAATTGCGCGAAGAAACCGCCCATCTTCCCAATGCGATGATGCAGATTGCACCAGAACAAGGTCAGTTTATGGCGCTTCTGGTTCAACTGCTGGGTGCAACGAAAACATTAGAAGTCGGTGTTTTTACTGGCTACAGTTCCTTGTGTGTCGCTCTATCACTGCCCCCAAATGGCAAAATTGTGGCTTGTGATGTCAGTGAGGAATACACTGCCATTGCGCGTCGCTATTGGGAAGCTGCTGGGGTGGCGGACAAAATTGATTTGCGACTGGCACCAGCACTGGAGACGTTAGACGAACTATTGGCAGCCGGACTTGCAGGAACCTTTGATTTTGCCTTCATCGATGCGGATAAGAGAAATTATGAGGGGTATTATGAGCGATCGCTCCAGTTAATTCGCCCTGGTGGTCTGATTGCTATTGATAATGTTCTCTGGTCAGGACGAGTTGCTGAACCCCAGGCACAGGATAACCAGACTCAGGTACTCCGAGCCTTGAATGAGAAATTACACCATGATAAACGGATTACCTTGAGCATGGTTCCGATTGCCGATGGACTTACCCTGGCTCTCAAGCGTCAGTGACACAGAATTTTTGTTATACAGTTGGCATTGAGGCTTTATCCCGCATTTACTGCCAGCCAAACAACAGCCCAATTCCCCCCAGCGCTACCAGCACACCCAGAAGCGCTCTAGAGCTAACCACCTCACCCATCCAAACAGCGATTGGCAGTACAAATAGGGGACTTGTAGAGATGAGAGCTTGTGCAATTCCTGTTGCTGTGTATTTGAGAGCAGTCTGTTGTAGCAAGATACCCAGGTAGGTGCTGAACAGGGCAGTTATGGCTATGATGCCTAATAACCGTTTGGACTGTAGTGGTTTAAACCAGTGGCGAGGCTCCTGTTGTAAAGGCATCCATAACAGCAATATCAACACCCCACCAATAAGGCGCAATAACGTACTCCACAAGGGGCTAATTGTTGTTTCAGCTAGGGCGGCACGGGATAAAACGGCTCCGCTTGCTTGTCCTAAGGCTGAGAGGAGGGCAAAGCTAACGCCTCGAAGCGGATGTACTGCTTTACCCTCAGAGCCAGGTACCCGCTCACTGATAACCCAACTCACTCCCAAGACTGTGAGAAAAATTCCTGTCCAAGCTGCTAAACTCAGGGATTCCTGCAAGAAGATAAGTGCGATGAGGGCGGCTAAGGGAGGAGCTAATGCTTCCAGAAGCAGCGTTCGTCTTGCTCCTAAGTTATTCAATGCCTCGAAGTAAAATGTATCGCCCAATCCAATACCAAGGACACCGCTAAGTAGTAGGAATCCCAAGGCAACCCTGTCCATTCCACTGGGCAAGTAGTTGCCTTGCACAATCAGAGTGAAGGCAATAAGAGCGATCGCAACGACTCCTTTGGTCAGGTTTAATGCCATTGGTGGTATCTTCTGTCCCAAGTGAGCATAGACTACCGCAGACAACGCCCACAAAAATGCCGCACCCAGAGCCGCAAATTCTCCAGCAAAGTTTGTAATCAAAAAATTCAATACCATTCTTATCCCTCTTAATCTGGTTGTGCTGCAACCAAACCAGCAAAAATCCCCAATCCATGCCGGGGGTTACGTAAAACACGGCTCATCATTTGGTTTTATCAACGCGACGAAACGAAATTTAATAGCTTTTGCAATAATTACAGACACAGCTGGTATCAGCCATATGAGTGAAATTAATCCCTATAAGTTAAAAATCTCTCAGCTGCGTGCCTTAGTTGCGGTGGCAAACCACGGGAATTTCAGTGAGGCAGCCCTACACTTAGAGCTATCTCAGTCGGCAGTCAGTCATGCGATCGCGAGTCTCGAAGAAGAGTTAGGAGTAATGTTGCTATCGCGGGGGCGTCATGGAGCGCATCTGACACCAGTTGGAGAGCGGGTGATTGAGCAGGCACGTCAGGTGCTGCACCTGCTAGAAGGCATTGCCAAGGAAGCTAATCGAGAAAAAGGCTTACATGGGGGACAGGTGCGACTTGCGGCTTTTCGCAGTGTGGCAACTCACATCTTACCAACAGTGATTGCCCGCTTCCGCAGTTGCTTCCCAAATGTCGCCGTAACGCTGATGGAACATTTTGATTATGTGGGTGTGGAACAAGCTTTGCGCGAAGGTCGTGCTGATATTGGCTTTACCTATCTACCCACTAGTAATGAATTTGAAACCTGGGAAATCGTGCGGGATGAGTATATTGTCCTGCTACCGCCAACTCCAAGATTGAGGAATACCCAACTCACTTGGCAGCAATTAGCTACTTACCCGTTAATCTTGCCCTGTCCTAATGACGCCTGCTATGTCCAGATTCGCAACCACTTGCTAGCCTTAGATTTTCCTCTAAAAGCGGCTTACGAAGTCAATGAAGACTCAACCAGTGTCAGCATGGTGATGCAGAGCTTGGGGGCAGCATTTTTACCCCGTCTTGCTGCCGAACCCTTACCAGCAGGAATTCAAGTGCGTAGTTTACCAGTGCCCTTAGAGCGAATCATTGGGGCAGCGATGCTAGCTAATTCCCTTCATACTCCAGCTGTTTTCGCGTTTCTAGATGCCCTTAGAAATGTTGGTCTATTTAGTACTAAAGCGGCGGTTTAAGTGACACAGAGTTAACTAATCGTCCCCTAACTCCCCAAATCAGGGGGAACCGGACTTTTCTCCCCAACAGCAACCATCGCTGGAGACCAAGTTGGCTTTAGTCTTTGGCGCAACTAGGGTAAAGCCTTCGGCAGTGCCAAGAGATACACTATCAGGTAACTGCAATGTCGCAAATGTTGACTGATCCAATAGCAGGTAAGGTTGAGTTGACCACAACCGTTGCAAGGCAGCAGCATCTGCGGGAATCACTCGGCGATCGCTATAAAAATCCAAACTCGGACGTCCGTAACCAAAAGATGTATAGATAACTTCCCGAGGCACGGTGTGCTCTTGAATCAAAGCTGCAACTGGCTTCACTGGGAAAGCTTCATTTAACTCCCAAAGCCAGGACTTAGAAGTCATCAACAGCCCTAAAGCCAAGTACATCCCTACCAATAAAATTGGGATGAAAGTTGGATTATTCTGTTTGACTTGCCAAGCACAGACGCCCATAGTCAGTGCCACAACCATACCCATAATGATTAAAACTGGCTGAGGGTCTGCCAAGATAAAGTACACACAACCCCCCAAACTCCCAACAGCTAGAAAGCCCAGAATGCTTATCAGAATTTGAGGATAACGGTTGCGGTTTTGCCAAAATTCAGCAAGTTGAGCAGCAACAGCAAGCGCAAAAAAAGGGTACAGAGGAATGATGTACCAGGGAAGTTTTGTTCTCATCAGAGAAATCGTTCCCAGATAACCAATAGTACAAATGAGAACTAAACAGCCCCAACTAGTATGACGTTTTTGCCAAGCTAGGTATAATCCTCCAGGGCAGAATAACAGCCAAGGCAAAGTATATTTCAGTAGCTCCAACAGGTAATACCAGAAAGGACGACCATGACCCTCGACGGATTGAGAAATGCGTTGTAAGCCTTGAGCCTGGAAATGAACTTGCAAAAAGTTCGCTCCATAATGCTGCCACTGGGCAGCATACCAGGCAAGCATAGGCACATTACCTAAGAGAATGCCGATCCAAAAGTACGAGCTTCCCAACAATGCCCATTGTCTATCCACCAGGAGAAATATCCCCGCGATCGCCCCCAGAAGTACGGCCAATAGACTCTTGGTAAAACCGATGACTCCTAAGCAAAGTCCCACACCAATAGCCCAACGTCGATTCTGACGGCATTTGAGCAGACACAACAGCAACAGCAGGAAAAAAGTAGTTGCCATGCCATCAAGCATCGCCAGACGCCCGTGGCGCACAACAGGCAGGAGTGTTAAGTAAACGCCAGCCGCAAAAACTGCTGGTAGACGCTGGGGAAAGACTTCTCGTCCTACTAAATACAGCAGGGGGACTCCACAAGCTGTAAAGAGAGCACCCGGCAGGCGTGTGGTGAATTCTTGCACACCCCCTAGCTTGTAGCTCAAGGCAATCAACCAATCCATTAAAGGAGGTTTCAGGAGATATGGCTCTCCTTGAAGAGTCGGATGGAGCCAGTTGCCACTACGGTAAATTTCTCTGGCGATTAGAGCACGAGTTCCCTCATCCCAGTCTCGTAGGGGTAAGTCTCCTAAACAGATGCCCCAAAGGACAAGAGCTGCCATGAAAAAGCCTAAGAGCCACTGTGCCTCTGTGAGGGAACGATTCGAGGTTACAGCGAATTTGCTCATCAGAGTGAAAGTCCACAATCAGCTGCTAATATAGCGCCCATCTCATCCCAAAAGCCCGCGACCAGTTTTAGCAAAAGCATCAACCGTTTGCTGCGATAACTCATGGGTTGTCATCGCCTGCAATAGGCTCAAGGGGAGGGTGAGATGATGCGCCCCTGCTTGTAGTGCCGCCGCTGCCTCCTCTGGCGATCTGAGACTTGCTGCCAGAATCTCGGTGTGAGTGCCCCTCAGCACGCTTGCCATCTCCTGCACCAATGCTAAACCGTCACCCAAGAGGCGGGTGGCACGATTAACATAGGCGATCGCATATTTTGCTCCCGCTTCCCGTGCAACTGCCGCCTGTGCTGCACTGTAAATTGCTGTTACTGAACAGGGAATTTCTCGCGACAGGAACGCCACTACCTGAAAACCAACGGAGGTAGCAGGCACTTTCAGCACCGTTTGCTTCCCAATAATCTCAAAAGCCATCCGCCCTTCTGCCAGCATCCCGTCAAAATCAGATGCGGTGAGTTGGTAATAAAGCTCACCAGGGCTAAGCTGAGCCAGTCGTTTTAGCGTCGTCTCTACTGGTAAATCACTTTTCGCCAAAAGTGTTGGATTAGTCGTTATGCCCTTAACCCATCCAAGTTTCTCTACTAACTGGGCTTCGGTAACTAAGGCTGAGTCAAGATAAATCACTTTCCTTTCCCCTGATCGAATGCTAACTATTGAGCGACAACTTTAGTTTTTTGTTTGATAATCAAAAATTAAATCATCTCTCCCCTAAACCCACTGCCTCAGAAATCGAAGCCAATCCCCGTTCTTCCAGCTTCTGTAGCAACCCCTCAAGAATCCGCCGCACCATCCACGGTCCTTCGTAAACCCAGCCGGTGTAAACCTGAATTAGCGTCGCACCAGCCGTAATTTTTTCCCAAGCATCTTCTACTGTGAAGATGCCCCCAACCCCTATAATCGGCAGTTGACCTTGAGTTTGCTGGTGGATGAAGCGAATCACCTCTGTGGAACGTTGACGCAGTGGTGCGCCACTAATTCCGCCAGCTTCTTCACTGACTGATTTCCCGGTTGCTGCAACAATCTGTGTTTTGAGGATGTCGCGGCGGATTGTGGTGTTGGTGGCAACAATCCCTGCTAGCTGATAAGTGTGGGCGAGGTTAATGACATCTGCGATCGCCTCCCATTCCAAATCAGGGGCAATCTTGACTAGAATTGGCTTCATTCCCTGGTTTTCTTGTTGCAAGGCATCTACAATCTGACTTAACTGAGAGGCATCCTGAAGCGATCGCAACCCCGGTGTGTTTGGTGAGCTAACGTTAACCACAAAGTAATCGCCCCAATCTTTCAACAAGCGAAAACTTCCCAGGTAGTCTGCTGCTGCCTCTTCAAGTGGTGTTACCTTAGATTTACCAAGATTAATACCAAGGGGAATGGTTAAGCTTGAAGGTTGGGTGGGCGGTGAATCTTGAGGCTTTGAAGACTGGTTGGCACTTTCAACCTGCAACCCTTCTTTCAAGTTTCTAACTTTCAAACGTTCCAATCTTCGCGCCAGAGCCTCAGCACCATGATTATTAAATCCCATGCGGTTCAGGGCAGCTTTGTCTTGTGCCAAACGAAATAGACGGGGACGAGGGTTTCCTGGCTGCGCGTGAAACGTCACCGTGCCGAGTTCGGCAAAGCCAAAGCCAAGAGCACCCCAGATATTGGCGGCAAGACCATCTTTATCAAATCCCGCTGCCAAACCAAGGGGATTGGGGAATTTCAGTCCCCAAAGCGTTTGCTCGATTGCTGCATCATTTAGGCAACAAGCTTGCTGTAATTGAGCTTGAACCCAAGGAGTTGGGGGACGCTCACGATTACGAGCCAACCAATCTAACAGCCCTAAAGTCTGTTGATGCAACCATTCAGGGTCTGCCTTCAAAGCAGAAAACAAAATTGGACGAATAGCAGATTGATAAATATCCATAGGAGCGACAATAAAGTTTTCAGCTTTAAATAAAGGAGATCGAGGTCTAGTAATTTGGGATCGGTCAGACAAGGATGAATCGACATCCTACATCTTTACGCAGTAACCGCTCCCCGATCGGTAGTCTCCATTTCCTGGATGATACAAGCACTGCTAGTCAAGAAAAGCTTGCGCTCTTCATGGTTTAGATAATAATTATGGGTCAGCAACACCTACAACCCAATAATGAAGACCAACTGGTTGCCTTAGGTCGAACTCTTCAGATTTTACGGGAAGAGGAGAATGCTGACGTCCTGATTGAGACGACGCTTGATTACCTCCAGACTGAGTTTCAATATCGCCTGATTTGGATTGGTCTTTACGATCGCTTAGATCATCGCTTATTTGGCAAAGGCGGTATTACCCCAACGGGTGATATAACGTTTCTCAAGCAGCGATTCAACCTCAATCCTGGCGACTTGTTAGAGCAGGTGGTAATCCAGCAGCGATCTGTGGGTGTCCCTGATCTACGGCAAGAAACTCGGGCTGGGGAATGGCGTCGAGCAGCTGAAGAATTTGGCATTCAAGGCACACTTGTATTTCCTTTGCGTTGCAAAGACCGATGTTTTGGGGTGGCTTTATTGGGTTCACACCTATGGGGCGTCTCCCCTCGCGCCTCCGAAAAAGCTCAGTTGTCGTTGTTACTTGGCGGATTAGCCGCTGCCCTATACCAAATAGAAGTGGACTGGCAGCGCTCTGCCATCAAACGTCCCGACCAGCCTCTGTTCCAGGTACTCGACGAACTCATGCAAGTTCCTACTCTAGGGCAGCGCTTGGAGGCAGTAGTAGCGATGACCCAGGAATTTGTCACACCCACACGCACCAATCTTTACTGGTATTCCCCGGAAGGACGCTACTTCTGGCACCGAGTTGGCAATCGACAATCAATTCGCAGGTATGGAGACTCAAGAACAAATGCTCCGGGTCTAACAGTAGCCGAAGCTAACGACTTCTATCAAACTCTTGCTGCTGGTCAACTGGTTGCGATTGGCGCGGCCAGAAGCCTACTCAAAGCTGAAAGTACAGAGCGTCTCTTGACACGGCTGCGAACTCGCTCTCTGCTTGCTGCACCCATTCAAGTACAAGGGGAACTATTAGGCTTTCTTACAGCGGAAGACAATGAGGCTCGCATCTGGGAGGAGGCGGAGAGAAATTACGTCCGCGCCACTGCCCAGTTGGTGGCACTGGTGGTAGAAAGTGAGGAAATAGAAGCAACACTCCAGCAAACTCAAACACATAGCCACTTTGCAGCGGAGATTGCCCAAGCGATCGCTCGTAACAGCGATACCACAATGGCGCTGAAGGAGTGCGCTGAGCTATTGTGCAAGCGGCTGGATACGGAGCGTTTTCTGGTGCTACAAGAAGACGATAAGGGTCAGTTCACCCTTGTTTTCCAGCACCAACCCCTCAACCGCCGCCCCCTCACCACTCCCCTCCCCCCTCTTGAGCCTGACGACCGACAGTGGCTGAGCAACAGTGCTGCAGTTGTGGCGATCGAAGACCTGGATAAAGATTTACCGCTGCCCCAGTGGCGTGAATCTTTGGCCTCCTTGGGTGTGCGAACGCTCCTGCTGTGCCAAACCTCCAAGACAGACAACCCTGGCAAGCTATCCCTAGTGGTGGTTGCTCAGGGAACTCCCCGCACTTGGAACCATACACAGCGAGATCTAGTAAGTATTGTCGCTCAACAAATTAATCTGCTGCTCCTGCTGGGTCAGCAACAAGAGAGCGCCAGACAGTCGCTTCTCGTCCAGCAAACGCTTCAGGTAGGAGTATCTACTCTCTGCTCAGCACCGCTAGACCCAGTCCTATTTGAACGCGCTTGGTTAGATGATTTGGTGACTCTGCTGGAATGTCCGCTTGCGGCTTTAGTCAGCTGGACTCATGAAAGTGGCTCTGCCACCGTCGCAGCAGCAGTCGTTACTGACCCACGCTTTGCCCTTCCCCCAGACCTGGCTATCCCTGTTGCCAGCAACATCCTGATTCAAGAAGCCCTGGCAACCAATAATTTCCTCTGCCGTTCGGTTAGCGACCTTCCCACTTCCATTCGCAAATGGCTAACTAGTCCCGGCATCGGTCAGCTCTTAGTGATTGCTCTCCACACAGGGACAACGCCGACTACAGGAATTTTGCTACTTGCCGACCACGAGGAACGGCAGTGGCCGCGTCACCTATTGCCACCTTTAGAAACTCTCACCCAGCAATTTGCCTGGTTTCGCCACTACCGACACCGCCTGAGTAGGCAGTCCCAGGAGAATGAAGACTTGCAAATGCTCAACTGGTACAAACATCGGTGCTTAGAGACTCTTCATATATCACTTGCCCAGAGCCTCAGTACATTGCTGAACCTGGAAACAAACACACCACAATTGTCAACAAGTACAGCTGAGTTGAATGGCTCGAACCTGAAAGATTTGGGTGAAATCAATACTCAACCCTCCTCTAGTAGGACTCAACCGCTGTACAAGATGCGCCGACAGCAACTGCTGCATCAGTTGGAACAGACGTTGGCAGTTCTGACACCAATACTCAAGGAAGAGCAGTGGCAACTGACAGCGAGCCTATGCCCGGTACTACTGACAGGTCTTTTGAAGCGATCGCTGCTTCATGTCGAACCCCTCTTCCATCAGCAACAGCTCATGCTAAAAGTTCACAACCCAGGGCAATTCAGTGTTTATAGCGACCCGTTCAAACTTGAATGCATACTCTTTGAACTTTTAGCGACATCCGGCTTCCACGCCCGCCCTGGAAGTTGGATTAACCTGTGGTGCTGCCCCGTGATTCCAGAATCCCAAGCAACATCTAGCGGTAATTTATCCCATTCTCTACTGGAGGTGTTAATCAGCGAAAGTGGATTGCTTAACGCCTGCCTAAATGATGCCACTTCCTCACCTCGAAAGCCTCCACCGACCCGGAATTTAAGGATTTGCCAACATCTCCTGCGCTCTTGGGGAGGCGACCTCCAGTTTTACCAACTGGAAGGTGATCACTACTCGTTCCGCTTGCTGGTGCCTTTGGTCAATTCAGCTTCTCCGACTTACTCCACTTCGCCTTGAGGCTCCGTTTCGTTGAAGTCGGAGATTATTGCGTTTCTGTTGAAAAAAGAACGAGGAAGGCTGCACCATGCAGGTGCATTCTGACTTCAATATTTTATAGCAGTCGCCAAGGCAATTAGGACAAAGCCAAATACTGAAACCTTAATCCCTCAATCTTTTCCCTTCTGCCTTCTGCCTTCTGCCCTATGCCCTCTGCCTTTTGCTATAGGGCATATTTTGCTCAAGGTGTCAATCCGTAAATTCTGAAATTTAGCTATGTTAAACGGAATTAGCTAAGCCTACAGTGATGGCGGCTTGAACCATCAATAATTTACTCAACAAATAAATATAAATTTACATATTTTTTAGCTGTGCTTTTGCTGATATAAAGTTCAAAAGCGGAGCATCCAATCTGCATAAGAATAAGCTATGACTTTACAGAAGCTTCAAAGCAGAAAAGCTATAAAAGAAATGGATATGGAACAACAACCGGAATTCGCTCAAACAGTCCGTGGACTCCAACAGCCGGTTGACCTTACCCAAGCCTATTAGCGTAACTGCCTTGTGCAGGCGCACGGAGGCTATTGACTAACTGGTTGTTGCATTAGAACTCATAAACAAACGATATGTTAGTAGCTCCCTTACCTAATAATGAAGCTCTGCGACTGCAAGCTCTACGTCAGTATGGTGTGCTGGATACTGAGCCAGAAGAAGCTTTTGATGAGCTAACTCAGTTGGCTGCATCTATCTGTCAAGTACCTATTGCTTTAGTTAGTCTGGTGGATGCTCAACGGCAATGGTTCAAATCAAAGGTAGGACTGAGTGCTCAACAGACATGCCGTGATGTAGCTTTCTGTGCCCACGCCATTCTACAGAACCAAATTTTGATAGTGGAAGATGCGTTAAAAGACGAACGCTTTGTCACTAATCCACTAGTGATCTCGGACCCTTATATTCGGTTTTATGCGGGTGTTCCCTTGATTACACGCAGTGGGTTGGCTTTAGGAACTTTGTGTGTTATCGACTATAAGCCACGTTCCCTCAGTGAGGAGCAGTGCAAAGCGCTAAAAACCATAGCTCATCAAGTATTGACCCAGTTGGAGCTGCGAGCTAGTTTAAAGATTTTAAAGGGGGTCTTAGCCGAACGGCGGCGTATGGAAGAAGCCGCGCAGAAAGCAAGAGAAGCCGCTGAAGCCGCCAACCAAGCCAAGAGTGAGTTTCTGGCAACGATGAGCCACGAAATTCGTACTCCGATGAACGCTGTGATTGGCATGACTGAGCTGCTGCTTGACACGGAACTGACAGAAAAACAGCGCGATTTTGTTGAAACCATTCATAGCAGTGGTGAGGCGCTCCTCACAATCATTAACGATATCCTCGACTTTTCTAAAATTGAGTCCGGTAAGCTCCAACTGGAGCAACGCCCCTTTAATCTGCGTAGCTGCATTGAAGAATCCCTCGACTTGCTTGCGCCTGAAGCCGCACAAAAGGGACTAGAGCTGGTTCATCTCATTGACGAGTCAACTCCACAGACGATTGTGGGAGACATCAACCGCCTGCGTCAGATCTTGGTGAATCTGCTGTGTAATGCCGTCAAGTTCACGCAATCTGGAGAGGTGACACTTGCAGTCAAGGCGAGGAAACTAGACGTTGAGTTAGACGAACAAGCAAGCGAACAATATGAAATTCTGTTTGCTGTGCAAGATACAGGTATCGGCATCCCAACCGAGAGCCTGAACCGTCTGTTCCAACCCTTCAGCCAAGTTGATGCCTCGCGCGATCGCCACTATGGTGGGACGGGTCTAGGGTTGGTAATCTCTCAGCGATTGTGCCAAATGATGGGGGGTCGCATTTGGGTAGATACTGAAGTGGGCAAAGGCTCTACATTTTCCTTTACCGTAGTCACTCAAGCTGTCAAGAGCGCCCCTGCGGTTGAGCTTAAGGGCATACAACCCCAGTTGGCAGGCAAGCGACTACTGATTGTTGATGATAACGCTGCCAGTTGCCAAATGTTAGTTCAGCAAGGACAAGCCTGGGGAATGCCCAGCCGTGTTGCCCAATCGGGCGCAGAAGCCTTAGCATTGCTAGGTCAGGGAGAGCTATTTGACCTGGTTCTTCTGGATGGACAGATGCCAGAAATAGAGGGGCTGGCTTTGGCAACCCAAATCCGTCAACAAGCTATCTACTCCTCGTTGCCAGTAGTAAAGCTCACCTCTATTGGTCAGCCAGAAACCAGTGAACCCAGCCTGATCGCTAATTTTGCCGCCTTCCTCAATAAGCCGATTAAACAGTCTCACCTATACAAGGTTCTGATTCAGGTTCTAGTCGAACAGCCCGCCCAAGTCTGCCCTGTGACGAATCGCTTCCCGTCGATTGACTCGCAGATGGCTCAACGCTTGCCGCTCAGGATTTTGTTAGCTGAGGACAATGTTATCAACCAGAAGGTAGGACTGTACCTGTTACAGCAGCTAGGATATCAGGCAGATGTAGTCAGTAACGGTCTAGAGGTGCTGGAAGCTCTGCACCGTCAGCCCTATGATGTGATATTGATGGATGTGCAGATGCCCCGACTAGACGGCTTGGCAGCTACACAGCGCATATGTCAAGAATGGTCAGTGCAAATGCGTCCTCACATCATTGCCCTAACAGCGAATGCCATGCAGGGGGACAAGGAGATGTGCCTAGCTGTAGGCATGAACGACTACATTAGTAAGCCTATCCGCCTCCAGGAACTGGTTCGTGCCTTGAGCAAATGTCAGCCGCTGGTCAGGCATTTTGTTGATGTTGAAGTCAAACCGCCATCTCGATTGCCTTGTGTGCTTGACAGGATGGTTTTTCGAGAATTACGTCAAATGTTAGGTGAGCCTAAATTTTTGGCAGAAGTGATTGACAGTTATCTGGAAGATGCACCTAAGCTATTGCAAGCGATGGCAGCCGCTTTTGCCCAAGGCAAGGCGACTGAGTTGCAACAGGCTGCCCACACCCTAAAGTCAAGCAGTGCCCTTTTTGGCGCGACTAGCCTGTCTCAATTTTGCCAGGAGTTGGAAGTAAGCGGGTCTACTGGTAGCTGGATAGAAGCAGCGACCTTAATGCCGCAAGTGAAAACTGAGTATGAAAAAGTTCAGACGGCTTTGCTGCAAGAGCGTTGGCTAGTATTCTAGAAGCAAAAACTATAAGCGATCGCGCTATTCATCCCCCGTTAACCTCAACGGAAAAACGGCTGGCGTTCCTATCTCTCTATAAAGTGAGGAAGAAAAGCACCAACCGTTTTTGGGTAAAGCGGTAACAGGAAATACCTGATTACTCCTTATCAAAATCTCCCTCCCTCTCTAGGGCGGGGTTCATCAAGTTTTAAGCAGCTTGTGGTTGACCTTGTGGCTGGAATTGGAACAGGGAGTAAACGACATTACGGCGAATGTCAATCATCATCTCCAAGAACGTTTCATATCCTTCCTGCTTGTACTCAATCAGGGGGTCTTTTTGACCATAGCCGCGTAATCCCACGGACTCGCGTAGGGCATCCATCGACTGTAAGTGCTCCCGCCAGAGGGTATCAATTTGCTGCAAAATGAAGAATCGCTCTGCCTGCCGCATCAGTCCCGGCTGGATTTGATCCACTTGTGCTTCTTTGAGGTCGTAGGCTTTACGAACTTCTTCGTGTAAGAAAGTTTTAATGTCGCCTACCATCATGTCGTCCAGATGCTCTGGTTCTAGATCTTGGAGGAGGTAGACGAATTCTTTTACCTTCGATACCAAGCTACTTACATCCCACTCTTCCTGTGGCAAGTCTGGGTTGACGTAGGCATCGACAATATCATCCATTGTCTTTTCGGCATACTGGATGACTTGTTCTTTGAGGTCTAGCCCTTCTAGCACCCGGCGTCTTTCGGCGTAAATTGCACGTCTTTGGTTGTTCATCACCTCGTCGTACTCAAACACCTGTTTCCGGGTGTCGTAGTAGAAGGTTTCGACTTTTTTCTGTGCGCCTTCAAGTGAGCGGGTGAGCATCTTGGATTCGATGGGCATATCTTCCTCAACTTTGAAGGCATTCATCAACCCCGCAACGCGATCGCCTCCAAAAATTCGCAACAAATTGTCTTCCAAGCTCAGGAAAAACTTCGTTGAACCAGGGTCACCTTGCCGTCCCGCACGCCCTCGCAGTTGGTTGTCGATCCGGCGCGATTCATGGCGTTCTGTACCAATAACGTGGAGACCCCCCAACTGTACTACCTCGTCATGCTCCCGCTTGGTAAACGCTTCATATTCTTCGCGGATTCCTTTATAGACATCCCGCAGCTTTTGAATGACTGGGTCATCAGTCGGAGCCTTTTCTGCCGCAACCGCTACCTTTTCTTCAGCTTCTAGCTCTGGCAGACTTCGATCTCCGTACTTCTGCACCGCAAACTCCACTGCGCTTTTTAGCTGCTGTTCGGTTGCCTTTGACAGTTCGGTCGGGAAAATCTGGGGACTTGCTTTCCAGGTTTTCACCTTCTTACCCGGAGCAAAGCCTTGAGGACGCGAGCGCCCACCCGCCCCTGGTACTGACCCAACCGCAAAAACATCCTCATCCTCCGGCATCACAATCTTAGGCATGAAGTATTCCCGCAACTTCAGTCGCGCCATGTAGTCGGCATTACCACCCAAAATGATGTCTGTGCCTCGTCCCGCCATGTTCGTGGCGATTGTCAACGCTCCTTTGCGACCTGCCTGAGCAATAATCTCCGACTCCCGTTCTACATTTTCGGGTTTGGCATTGAGTATGTCATGGGGCACTCCCCGCTCCTTCAATAAACGTGAAAGGAGTTCGGATTTTTCTACACTTGTTGTTCCCACTAGCACCGGACGTCCGACTTCATGCATCTGGCCACACTCTTCGGCAATTGCCTGCCACTTGGCGTTCTCGGTCTTGTAAACCACATCTGCCAAGTCCCCACGTCCGGAAGGTCTGTTGGTGGGAATAATCGTCACTTGCAGGTTGTAGATTTTTTCAAATTCCGATTCTTCCGTCTTCGCGGTACCCGTCATCCCCGCTAGCTTCGGATACAGCAAAAAGAAGTTTTGATAGGTAATTGTCGCGAGGGTTTGAGTCTCATTCTGAATTTCCACTCGCTCCTTGGCTTCAATCGCCTGGTGCAGTCCGTCACTCCAGCGGCGTCCTTGCAGCACCCGCCCAGTGAACTCGTCCACAATTACCACTTCCCCGTTGCGAACAATGTAGTTCACATCGTTGATAAATAGTTCCTTTGCCTTAATCGCGTTGAAGATGTAGTGCGCCCAAGGGTCTTCCGGGTTATACAAGTCCTGCACTTCCAGAAGCTTCTCTGCTTCTGCAAATCCCTCATCGGTCATCAGGACGTTGCGTGCCTTTTCATCTACTTCGTAGTGTTCTTCCGGCTTGAGCGATCGCGCAATCTCTGCTGCCTTCATATACTTCTGGGTTGGTCGCTCCACCTGTCCAGAAATA
>DATNQP010000152.1:0-7114 GCA_036703965.1 Leptolyngbyaceae cyanobacterium | reverse complement strand
CTTTACTGACGCATTAGAGGCGTTTCGGACAGCGATGTCTTTCCGCTTCGTCGAGTGGCTGAACCACAATCGTGACGTATTCGTGGCTTACAAAGCTACTTTGGGCTTTGTTTGGGCTTGAAATTTGTCTAAGTCCCGTTAGCTCAGGGTTCCGAAAGCTTCGTCCCCTGATATTGCCATGAAAATTTTTATGCCTTTTTTGGCTCAACCATTCAATAACTCTTGACTACAACTATCGCTTATCAGAAGATTTTCAAAACCTTATGGACCTTTACTTTTGGGCGATTGGAACTGACGTTTATTTCTCTTAACGACAAATATCATGTATGAAATGCATAATTTTAATGCACTTCAGTGAAATAAAGGGGCATTTTGTATCCAAATATACGAATTAAAAGCCCTAATCCTACTAGGGTAACTAAGAAGATAAGTTGAACAACGTTTCCCTACTTAATCAATAGCTATTGGGAAAAGGTAACTAATAAATTGAAGGTACAGGCGCTAGAAGAATGCCAGTTTTTCCTCCGTAATATCTCTCTCAAAAGGCATGTCGGAATCTCATGTTTGGGATAGGCTCAGTCCATCTAAAGATATAATCTCAAACCTGAGTTGGGTTATTTGTAGCAGAAAATACGAAACCCATCTATAAAACTGAATAGCCTAGCAGGAAAAGTATTTCCTAACAATTTTAAAGCCAAATAAGATAGTGCAGCCTTGAGCAAATTTACCCAGTATTACCAAGTATTCAGCTTGTTAATATCTACCACTATTCACTTGTTCCAGTTTTGCTGGTAGGAGACTGTTTCATGCTCACAGAATTATGGTCATTTCGCGGTCGATACCGCATCTTGCACATGACCTGGTTGGCTTTCTTTCTCTCGTTTGTGGTTTGGTTTAACTTTGCTCCTTTCGCCACAGCAGTGAAAGCAGATTTAGGTCTAACTGAATCTCAAATGCGAATCATCGCCATCTGTAATGTGGCGCTGACGGTGCCAGCCCGGATCATTATCGGTATGGTGTTAGACCGCTTTGGCCCTCGCATTACCTACTCTATGCTGCTGATGTATGCAGCGATTCCCTGCTTGGCGTTTTCATTAGCTCAAGACTTTAACCATCTGGTGATTAGTCGCTTGCTCCTCAGCATTGTGGGCGCAGGTTTTGTGATTGGCATTCGCATGGTAGCAGAATGGTTCCCACCCAAAGAAATTGGCTTAGCGGAAGGTATTTATGGAGGCTGGGGCAACTTTGGCTCAGCTGGGGCTGCCTTCGTCCTTCCCTCAATCGCCACAGCAATGAGTTTTCTGGCAGTGGGTCAAATTAACTGGCGATTTGCGATCGCTCTAACTGGCATCATTGCTGCTATCTACGGCGTCATCTATTACTTCAGCGTCCAAGACACTCCTCCAGGCAAGGTCTATCAGCGTCCCCACCGACACGGCGGCATAGAAGTGACCTCTCGGAGAAGCTTCTGGGCAATGCTGGTAATGAATATTCCCCTCGTTGGCATCTTAGGTGTTCTCGCTTGGCGCTTAACAAAAGTCAAGTTTCTCACCGCTAGTCAGCTGATCATTGTTCTACTATTTCTCGTTGGTCTGTACTTGTTCCAAGCTTATAAAGCCTGGAACGTGAATAAAGAATTGATGACCGGGACGAAGCGCTATCCAGCGGAAGACCGCTATGATTTTTCCCAAGTGGCGATTTTAGAGCTGACCTACTTTGTGAACTTTGGCTCTGAGCTAGCCGTGGTTTCCATGCTGCCGGAGTTCTTTGAAACCACCTTCTCCTTGGATAAGGTACTTGCGGGAATGCTTGCTGCTAGCTATGCCTTTATGAATTTAGCAGCGCGTCCAGGGGGAGGTTTGATTTCTGACAAGCTGGGCAGCCGCAAGTGGACTATGACATTACTGACTGGAGGAATGGCGCTTGGCTATCTGCTCCTAAGTAGTATGAGTGGAGGAGGATGGCTACCCTTGGCTATCTTACTGACGATGTTGGCTTCCTTCTTTGTTCAAGCGGGTGAAGGTTCTACCTTTGCGATCGTACCCCTGATTAAGCGACGAGTCACTGGTCAGATTGCTGGTAATGTTGGTGCTTATGGCAACGTGGGCGCGGTAGCTTACCTGACTCTCTATAGCTTCCTAGCAGGGCCAACTGGCAATCGGATCTTCTTCCAGACATTGGGAGTGGCAGCTTTGATTGTTTGCTTCTTGTGTGTGTTCTTCCTCAAAGAACCAAAAAGCTCCTTTGCTGAACACCATGAGGGTGAAGAGTCACAAGTTTCAGTATCAGAAGTACCTGTTCTAGTGGACGAAAGAAACTGAAGAATTAAGCAAGAGTATTGGGTGTGCAGTAGTCAACACCCAATACTTATAAGTTTCTGTAAACTTTCTAAGAGAAAAAGCCCGAATCAATCTTCCAAAAGGAGTAAGAAACTAATTGCATAAACTCTTTCTTAAGGAATAAATCTAGAAGTTTGGTGCCTTTTTAGCAATCCATTCAAAAAAGCTGTAACAATCCTTACGAATTCATTAAAATTAGTGGCTTAATCTAACAAAATAAGTATTTTTAATGGCTCCCATTCGAGAGTTATTTGTGCATGTAATTGCCATCTGTTCAGCTTTAGGAAGCCAAAAGAAGGTAAACCAATGACCCAAACAGATAAAAAAGAAAAACTGAACAAAACTGAACAAGCCAAAGCTAAAAAACATCCGATATTGCTGAGGCAAGAGCTGGAATACTTCGATTGAACACTTCGGTGCTCGTCCCCGTGAGGAAGCAATGGCGGCAATGGTCTCTGTCTAAGAAGAAAGGGAGTAGGGAGTAGGGGCGGTGCCCCCGTGCCCGCCCCAGAAGGGAGTGGGAGAGTGGGAGAAATTTCTGCTCGTGGAAACCAATAAACCAATCACCCGCTCACCCCCTCACAAAAGCCCCATAACTCAGGATTTAGGACTTAAGAGAAGGTGCGATCGCGATGACTAACTTAACAAAAACACTCTGTCCTTACTGTGGCGTCGGCTGTGGCTTGGAAGTATCACCCCCAGCACAAGCTGGTAAACCGACCAATCGAGACACTGAAGGTACTCCGATTTGGAAAGTAAAAGGCGATCGCGCTCATCCCTCCAGTGAAGGTATGGTTTGTGTCAAAGGCGCTACGATTGCTGAGGCGATTGACAAAAGTCGTCTCAAGTACCCAATGATGCGGGATTCCCTGGATGAAGAATTCCGGCGCTGCACCTGGGATGAAGCCTTCGACGCAATAGTCACTCACATGCAATCCGTTCTCAAACGCTCTGGACCAGACGCCCTGTGCATGTATGGCTCTGGTCAGTTCCAAACTGAAGATTACTACGTCGCCCAGAAACTGATGAAAGGCTGTCTGGGTACGAACAACTTTGACGCCAACTCTCGCCTTTGTATGTCGTCAGCCGTTGCTGGCTACGTTCAGAGCTTTGGCGCTGATGGGCCCCCCTGTTGCTACGATGATTTGGAGCAGACTGACTGTGCCTTTTTAATCGGCACCAACACCGCTGAATGTCACCCGATTATCTACAACCGCCTGCGGAAATACCACAAGAAGAACAAAAACGTCAAAATAATTGTGGTCGATCCGCGCCGGACTACCACGGCTGAGGATGCAGATCTTCACTTAGCGATTCGACCAGGAACTGATATCGATCTCCTCAATGGCATTGCCCACCTGCTACACCGCTGGGGCTACATCGATTTCACCTTTATTGATGAATGTACGACCGGCTTCCCCGACTTTGCCGAGGTGATTAAGCACTATACGCCCCAGATTGTCGCGGATCGCTGCGGGATTACAGCCAGCGATTTGGAAACTGCTGCCCGTTGGTGGGGTGAGTCCAATCGGGTTTTATCGATGTGGTCAATGGGGGTGAATCAGTCCAGTGAAGGCACAGCTAAGGTGCGAGCCATCATCAACCTGCACCTGATGACCAATCAAATCGGTAAACCCGGTAGTGGTCCGTTTTCTCTTACGGGTCAGCCCAACGCAATGGGCGGACGGGAAGCTGGCGGTCTATGCAACCTTTTACCAGGCTACCGTTTGGTGACAAAGCCCCAAGACCGAGCCGCAGTCGAGCAGTTCTGGGGACTGCCAGCTGGGCAGATTTCGCCCGAACGCGGTCGCACTGCCTGGGAGATGATTACTGGTTTAGAAACTGGCGAGGTGGAGTTTGTCTGGGTTGCTGCCACGAACCCAGTGGTTAGCATGCCAGATTTGGAGCGCACTAAAGCCGCATTGCGGCGATCGCCTTTGACCGTCTATCAGGATGCTTACTATCCCACAGAAACCGCCGCTTACGCCCACATTGTCTTACCCGCAGCCCAGTGGGGTGAGAAAACTGGCGTCATGACGAACTCCGAACGGCGGGTGACCCTGTGTTCTGCCTTTCGCCCCCCGGTTGGACAAGCCCGTCCTGACTGGGAAATCTTTGCGGAAGTGGGTCGCCGCTTGGGTTTTGCTGACAAGTTTGCTTTTACCAACTCCGCTGAGGTCTATGCTGAATTTACTCAGCTGACCCGTGGTCGTCCTTGTGATGTTACGGGTCTCTCTCATGAACGGTTGAGTTCGGGTCCGGTTCAATGGCCTTATCCAGATGCTGAGAATAAGCCGGATTCATCCCGTCTCTACACAGATTTGCGTTTCCATACCCCCGACGGACGAGCGCGGTTTGCCGCCTATCACTCACGAGGTTTGGCAGAACCGCCTGATCCAGACTATCCCTTAGTCTTGACAACTGGGCGTCTTTATGGTCACTGGCACACCCAATCCCGCACAGGTCGCATCCCCAAAATTGTGCAAATGCACCCCAATCCGTTTATCGAGATTCATCCCCGTGATGCAGCTAAGTTGGGAATTGAGAATGATACTTGGGTGGAAGTGCGATCGCGCAGAGGGATAGCCCGCTTCCCTGCCAAAGTCACAAAAGCGATCGCACCTGGTACGGTCTTTGTCCCCATGCATTGGGGCGCACTCTGGGCGGACAATGCAGAAGCCAACGTCCTCACTCACCCGGAAGCCTGTCCTGACTCCCTGCAACCGGAACTCAAAGCCTGCGCGGTGCAGCTGATTCCTGTAGCCGCTGAAGTAGTTACTGCTACTAAGCAACCTCGGACTATCTCCAATGAGCCGCGTTCACCTTCCTTTTCCGTTTAGTTGCTTTTGACCGCAATGCGAGCATTAACACTGGCTACCACAGTTTAAATTCTTCTGTTTAGTGGCTTTTGACCGCAATGCGAGCATTAACACTGGCTACCACAGTTTAAATTCTTCTGTATCGTATCGCAGTGATAGGGCGTTACAGGAATCTGGGAGGAGGTGCATCGCTCTTTGAAAGCCACCAACTTAGGCAATTGCCCGCTTCAGCATTTCGACAACTGTATCAATCCCTTCGGGTTTAACCGGACACCCTGCCAAAACTTCCGCATCTTCCAGTACGTTGCGTAGTGCCCCTACTGCTGAACTTTCCTCATCCAATACCTTCTGCATCTCAGTAATGCCAAGCTCAGTTTCTCCTATTGCAATAGTATAGAGCGCACGAGTAGCTCTATCCCACGCATCACTACCTTGACAAATTGCTAATCCATTGTGCCACTGATTTTGGGCTTCATCTACGTTTCCTTGTAGAGCGTAGACTAAACCGAGGTTGATAACAGGGCTGTACTCTTTTGGATCAAGGTTAATCGCTTCCTGAAATTTATCCTTGGCTTGAGTTAAGTCACCTTTCAATAAATAAGTCCAGCCAAGGCTGTTGTAAGCCGAAATATACTTGGGATCAATCTCAATGGCATTTTGGTAAGCAGCGATCGCTTCTTCTAACTTGCCTTGGGATTTGTACACACGGCCCAGCCCATTGTGGAGATGGGCGTATTTGGGGTCAAGTTCGATGGCTTGTTGGTAAGCAGCAATCGCTTCTGCTAATTTGCCTTGGTCAGAAGAGTACACATTGCCCAGTCCGTTGTGGGGAGTGCCGTCTTTAGGGTCAAGCTCAATGGCTTTTTGATAAGCAGCGATCGCTTCTGCTAATTTGCCTTGGTCAGAGTACACATTGCCCAGTCCATTGTGGGGAGGGGCGAATTTAGGGTCAAGTTTGATAGCTTTTGATAAGCAGCGATCGCCTGCTCGTCACGACCTGCTTTCGCATGAATTGCACCAAGATAGTAGTGGTATCTGGCATCCTCACCGTTCAGAGCAATTGCCTTTTCAATTGCCTGTTCCCCGTCAGCAGAATAAACGGCATTACTAGAGTCGTTAAGCCAGATGAATTCCTCACTAAGATTGTAAAACCCTTCTGCTAAATTCTTTCTCAACTGTCCTGCACGTTCAGGAATTTGCTTCTCCACCTCCAAATAAACCTGCAACGCCTGCTTATACTTCCCTTGGCGATACAACAACCGCCCCCGCTCTAATTGCAAAATCACCTTGTATTCTGCTTCCCCCTTGCCATCCAACCACTTACGCTGGGCTAACTTCTCCAATTCCTCTAGGGTTTGGCGAAAATCCTCTGGATCGGGGAACGATTCTAGCGACTTCGAGAATAGTTTTAAACGGCGCTGTTCATCATTGCTAAACGTCGAGGAGAACACTTCGGCAACTTCCAACATACTACGAGCAAAGTTCCGATTGTACTGGGAACCGACAATTGCTTGCGGCACCAGGCAGCGCCAACCTGCTTGTTCTCCTTGCCAGAAGTGATGATGAGTCAAGTCAGCGATGGTTTCCGTAATCCGCTCATCCTGTAACTGTTCTCCTGTATCCGCTATATCCCGCGTTAACTCTTCCAGTTGCAGTTCCAGCCAAGCGATCGCCCGTTCATTCAACTGTTGCACCATTGAACTATCGTGCCGCACAGAATCGAGTAGGTATTCCCGGAGAAACTGCGCCAGCTTCTCATCTAACCGAATCTGCTCCACCCAGATAAACGAGTACCGCTCTCGCAATGACTGCAACTCCGGCTCTAAATCCGCAACATCGAGCATCTCTTTCAACAGCTTGGCATCTGGACGGCGCATCATCGCCAAAGCATAAATAGCCCGTAAATCTCGCTCCCGTTCCTTGGCGCTAAAGCAGTGCATCAAAAACCGCTCACTC
>DATNQP010000151.1:0-3476 GCA_036703965.1 Leptolyngbyaceae cyanobacterium | reverse complement strand
TAATGCGGCAAAAAATTGTCTGATTCCTACAATATATGGCTCCGTTAGCAGTGGTACTCAATGGCGATTCCTCAAGCTGGAGGGTAATACGGTTACCATCGACTTGACGGATTATCCGCTTCCACCAATTGAGCAAATTCTTGGAATGCTAGTTTGGATGGTTCAGAGTGGTTGATTAAGAGAGCGATTGCCCCGACCTTCGATGCTGATTGAATTGGATGGTTGTGTTGGTAGTGATTAATGAGATGTTGGTTTCCAACGCCTGACCCAACCTAGGGCAATGAGCGATCGCATTAAACTCCACCTTCTAAATCTATGCTATCTGTTGCGATCACGCTTGCACACTGCTGCCAAGCCCCTCGCCCTCACCCAACACTAAAAAAAGTTGATCGCACTTTGCTGATACCTAGAGCGATCACATCAATACTTACATACAGCCAAAACTAACCTATGCGATCGAACTGAAGTTACGCACACACTTTTTTCACGGTGGGAAGCTGGCTGACTTCATCCCACCAAGTCCGCAGTTTCGGAGTTTGAGCAGTAATTGCCTCGAACTCTGGAGTCTGCGAAAGGTAGGTAAAGACTGGAATGAGGTAGAAATCGGCGATGCTCACTTCGCTACCTAGTAGATACGGGCTACCAACAGCTATCGACTCGATTGCCTCTGCCGCTTTTTGTGCAGGCGCAACGGCATTTTTCACCTTATCCTCATCTGTTTTACCGCCTTGACTCGGCACAATTAGGCGCTGAATCACAATTGTCAAGATTGCATTTGGATAGAGATAGCTATCAATAATTGCCATAATCTGGTGCATCCGAGCGCTTTGCATCGGCTCGGATCGACTAAACTTGTTATCTGCTAAGACAGCATCGAGGTAGCCCGTAATGGCAGTTGTTTCATAGAGTAGTTCCCCATCCACTTCGAGTGTCGGCACCTTACCAAAGGGATTCTTGGCGAGGTACTCTGCTGACTGGCTTTCACCATTGAAGATATCAACTCCTTTGAGGGTATAGTCTGCACCTGCTTCCTCAAGCAGCAACCGGACGGTACGGACATAAGTACTGACGGGAGTTCCGTAAACGGTGAGCTTTGCCATTATTTTTAGATTCTCAATCAAAAATCCAACAGTAACAACAATACTCTCTCAACAAGTGCGATCGCTCTCGCTCAATCGCTCTCTCTCACTTAACTTTTGCCACTCGACCAAAGAGTGTTATGTGATAGTTCAGTAGCGATTGCACTCCGTTCCGATTCAGCGATTTGTTGGACGGCGTTTTGACACATACTTCAAGTGTGCATTTCACACATTGGCGTGAAATGCATGGCGTAATTGCATAGCGACATCAGCAACGGTTGTATCGAAAAATGGCTGCTTTAGGCGCAGGTACGCGAGGAACTCATACCACACATGCAAGAACGCGATCGGAATATTGCCCGCAGGCATGGTGGGCATGCGTGGGAATACATGGAGATGAATGTGCTTGACACCTTCGGCGTAGAGTCCGAAATGCACTTTTGCAGGGTGAACGACGAGGTCGAGTGCGACTTGGGTTTGTCGAATAATTGGACCCAATGCGGCTAATTCAGCGGGCGTGAGGTCGTGTAACCGTTCGCAATGGCGCTTGAGCACAATGAAGCCTTGTCCAGGAACTAAGAGTGGACGCGATCGCAGAAAGAAGACCCAATACGCATCTTCATAGACAATGCCGCCCGGTGGCTGATTATGACCTGCCAATGTAGCGCACGAAACACATCGCTCATCGCCCATAGGTGCTCCCAAGTTGAGTGATGGCTAAAGGCTGTGGTAAGTATAGGTGGATGTGCTTTGAGGTGCAATAGGTGATAACTGATCGGCAAGCTTAGGGGATTGCAAAAGCCAATCAATGTACATCGCTCCTTCAGGTTCAATTAGATGCGATGAAGAGAAACAATGTACATTGACTTTTCAAGCTAGTATCTATTCTCTAGTTGCTAAAAACATCCTTGATGCTATCAACAGTGCGTTCAATAGCATTCTTTGTGTTGTCTACTGCTTTCTCAGTCCGAGCCGCATCTTCATCTGCTCTTTGCTCAATCCGATCTCTATCTCTCTTTGCTTTGCGCTCAACGAAACTATCATTGTCATCCGTTGCTTGATCAACGCGATCGGCATTTTTATTTGCAGTTTGCTTAACCTTATCTTTCGTATCTTCGATGAAATTCTTGGCTCGCCCAGCATCTTCACTGGCTTTCCCTTTAACCTGATCGCTCGTCCCTGCCGATGCGATCAAGTTTGCACCAGGATCAGCCATTGCGGCGGTGTTCGAGAAAAACCCACCTTGCCAAACGAAGGCGATCGCTGACAGACATAACATAGTTGTCGCCATCCAGCGTCCTGCTATCGAAAGCCGTTTCATAATATAATTCAGTTTCATTGAATACAATCTCCACGAGATTTAGCCTTCTATTTCTACTTCATCTGGCTCCTTGGTCAAATCATTCCCCAGACAGAGGTTCTTTCGTTATAAGTTGTTGAATGAATTCACTACTTTGATAGATTGAACGCGGCGGTTCCCGTATTCGTCATACTTGCCCTCCTACACCAATTCCATTTTCATCTGCTAAAAGGGGGTGTGGTTTGTGGGTTCCGCAGAGGGGGATGCACTGATTCTTTCAGAGTCGCTGACGCTCCTAACGTCGCTAACGCTAACGCAGCGTTCGACTGAACTTCGACAGGCTCAGTTGCCGCGCGGTTCGGCTGAGCGCTCACCGTCGAAGCCTCACGCCGAAGTCAGCGCTTGGGCTATCGCACCAGTACCTACTTACAGCCAAACCCAACCTATACGAGCGAGCGATCTTTTCCTTCATCCTTGCGTTGGCGTAGCCTGCCGTAGGCATTCGCTCTTGTTGGGGTGTTTGATTAAGGGGGCATCGCTATTATTATGGGACTGTCAAACTGAACTCAAGGCATTACATCATCGAGCTTTAGCTGTAATGCTAGAAGTAGGGGAGATACTAGGGTTTCACCTAACCGAAATTGTCGTGGCTCGTAGCTATCTCCAACTAGCTGATAAACAGTAAATGTTGGCTGCTTTGGTCTACCGATGAATTGAATACCACCTAACCCCCTAAAATCAGCAATCCAGTATTCTGGAATGCCGAGAATAGCGTATTCCTCCACTTTACGGGCGTAGTCATCTTGCCAGTTTGTACTAATAACTTCAACAACCAGTTTTACAGTGTTGCCATTACAGATAATTGGCTCTTGTTGCCAGAGGGTTTCATGACTGAGTTCTTCTTTTTCTAAAACAATTACATCAGGTCGCAAAGCTGTTGCTTCAGCTGATGGAGGCTTAACGGGACTTAAACGAAAATAGAAAGCGAATAAAGGTATAATCCAGGCATAGTAGAAGTTTTACATTAGAGCTTTCCGAATGAAAGAGACAACTCCCGCCGCGATGCCTCCTTGCTTCGAGAGATGGTGTAAACGCTT
>DATNQP010000150.1:0-8702 GCA_036703965.1 Leptolyngbyaceae cyanobacterium | reverse complement strand
GCACCCTGAGACTTGATATAATCCCCTCTCATGCAGGAGTCAAGGTTTTCAGGAGGCGTCATGTCGGACTGGCAGGAAATTCCCGGTGGTGTTACAGCTCCCAGAGGATATCGAGCGGCAGGAATTGCCGCTGGTCTGAAGCCTTCGGGGCTTCCGGATTTAGCATTGATTTTGTCAGATGTGGAAGCGATCGCAGCGGGTGTTTTCACAACCAGTCACGTTCGCGCTGCCCCTGTAGACTATTGCCGTGAGCGCCTGCAAGCAAAAGCCAGCGCCCGTGCCATTCTTTGCAATGCGGGTCAAGCAAATGCGGCAACAGGTGAACAGGGATGGAGAGATGCTCTTGAAAGTGCTAATGCTTTAGGTCAAGCGCTGAACATTCCTGCTGACTCGATAATGATCGCCTCCACTGGGGTTATTGGTCAACGAATCCGCATGGATGCCCTAGTGGCAGGAATTCCCCAACTTGTCGCAGCAGCATCAGAATCAGGTTCAGATTCGGCAGCCCAAGCGATCGTTACCACGGATTTGGTTACTAAAACGATCGCCCTGGAAACAACCATTGACGATCGCCCCGTGCGGGTGGGTGGCATTTGCAAAGGCTCAGGGATGATTCATCCCAATATGGCGACTCTCCTCGCCTTTGTCACCTGTGATGCGGCTGTTTCTACCTCACTCTGGCAACAGATGTTGAGTCGGGCGGCGGATAAGAGTTTCAACCAAATTACTGTTGATGGTGATACCAGTACCAATGACACGTTGATTGCTTTGGCAAATGGTCAATCCCGGACAGCGGCGATTACTGAGATGGGACCAGAAGCTGAAAAGTTAGAGGCGATGCTCACAGCTGTTTGCCAGCATATGGCAAAAGCGATCGCGCGGGATGGGGAAGGGGCAACCTGTCTGATTGAAGTGCAAGTTAGTGGCGCACCCGATGACAAAGCTGCCCGTCAAATCGCTAAAACTATTGTCGGCTCATCTTTGGTTAAATCGGCGGTGTTTGGTCGTGACCCCAATTGGGGCAGGATTGCGGCAGCGGCGGGGCGTGCTGGTGTACCCTTTGAGCAAGAAAACCTGCGGATTGAGTTGGGGGATTTCTTACTGATGGAAAATGGTCAACCTCTGGCTTTTGACCGTGCTGCGGCAAGTGCTTATCTCAAACAAGCCGCAGCTGGTGCTTATTTGAAGGAAGATACTGTTTTAATTTCCGTTAGTGTCGGCAATGACAGTGGTAGTGGTAAGGCTTGGGGCTGTGACTTGAGTTATGACTACGTGAAGATTAACGCGGAGTATACGACTTGAATTTATCAGTAGTCAGCTCTGTGTCGTCCGTTGCAACTGACAAGCATCCCGCCTATCCTCGCAAGACTACAGGCGGGATGCCTGTCCTACCAAAACTGACAAACAGGAAATATGGCTAAAGCCGCTGATATTGGCGGGAAGCGTTTAATTAGTCTGGCACCCGATGCTTGGGTAAAATGGGTAACGCAACGTTCCGATGTTGTAGCCGGAGAAATTCTTGCCTCTGAGTTCCAGTGGATCAGTCGCGATACTGATGTGCTGGTACAAGCCTACAATCCCCAGATTGGCAATTTTCTAGTGCTGAACGAGTTACAATTGCGCTACACCAATCGGATGCCTCAGCGGATGCGGGCTTATGCAGCATTAGCAGAAGAACGGTACAACTTGCCAGTGTATCCGGTGCTGATTAATATTCTGCAACCAACTCCTGGAGTAGTAATTGCCACTGGCTACGAGTCGGAGGTTTTCGGGTTACAGGCGCTTCAGGAATATCGCACAATCAATCTCTGGGAAATAGACGTTGAGATTGTCTTTCAACAACCTTTGCCCTCTTTGCTTCCTTTTGTGCCAGTACTCAAAGGTGGAGGTGATGAGGCGATCGTGCAACAAGCTGTACAACTTTTGCGTGCAGATGAACAGTTAAGTCAGTTAGAACCTCTATTAGCCTTTTTTGCTAGTTTTGTATTGTCAACTCGTCTAGTACAGCAAATCATGAGGTGGGATATGGCTGTCTTACAAGAATCGCCTTGGTATCAAGAGATTTTGAACAAAGGGCGCATCGAAGGGCGCGTCGAAGGGCGACGAGAAGAGTTGCTCTTAGGTATCGAATTAGGATTGGAACTGAAATTCGGCTCTGAGGGGTTACAGTTAATGCCGGAAATATCTCAGATTGCGGATGTGGATATCTTAAGGACTATTCGGGAAGGGCTACGGATAATGAATACTTTGGATGAGGTGCGTCACATCTATGAAAATAAGTCAGCTTCTTGACTTTTAGTACAGCAGTAGGTCACGAAAGAGGTGGGATAAGCTAAAGGTTATTGGCATCTACCCAGTCGGAGAAGGATTATGCGATCGCGCCGCTTGCCAAGATTCCTCGCGATTTCCATTCGCCGGGTCAGGCTTTTGTTCAATGTCCTATGAAATCAAAAATCGTCACCACGGCTATCTTCCTAGCACCTTTGTGGTTGCAACCGCAAGTTGTAGCGTTTATTCCAGAACACTTGGAACAATTACGGCGCACTGGCAGTTGTGTGGAGTGTGACCTCAGTAGTGCCGACTTGCCGGATGCACTCCTTAGCAATACTGACTTGAGAGGAGCAAATCTCACCGGTGCCAACCTCATCCGTGCTGACTTAAGAGGTGCTAATCTCAGCAGCGCTAACTTGAGTGGTGCTAGCTTGATCAACGCCAATCTTGCGGGGGCCAACTTGACCAACTCAAATTTAACTGTTACTGCCTTGATTAAAGCTAATCTTACGGCTGCTAACCTTGCAGGTGCTGGACTGAGTTTGGCAAAGCTACTGGATGCTAACCTTACAGGTGCGGACTTGCGGGAAGCTGATCTTAAGGCGGCTGATTTGAGAAACGCGACCCTAAATTCTGCTGACTTAAGAGGGGCAGATTTGCGAAATGCTGATTTGGAGAATGCTCTATTAAATGGCACACTGCTGGGGAGTGCAATTATGCCTGATGGCACTTTCTATCCCTAGGCAAATGCTGACCTAATGAGAGTTAGGCTGTGAGAATCAGCCAGTAAGCAGCTAGGCGTCATTAAACACAACTTGTCGTTTTGGGAGTAGAGACTGGCGACTAGGTGCTGGGCAATGATGCTCCATCCCTAATCCCTAATCTCCAATCACTAAAACCAACAATGTTTATTTTCAGCGACCTGCTTAGTAGGATTCTTTATCACCAACAGCTGAACTCAATTGTCTCGAAAAAAAGTAATGTATCGCTATTTACGGCTGTCACAGCCTTTTATATTTGCCTTGGTCACACTCATTAGTGTTTTTTCCTGTAGTACTCGTGCAGACGCCGCTGAGTCGGTAGTGCTGAAGTACCGTTTTTTAAGGGAAACGGTATCTGTTCGTGAGCTAGCAACTTTCGCCCGAAGCGGTGAACTTTCGGCAAAGCTGCGATTTTATCTTAAGCTGGCTGGAAGAGACCCAGCGCAGTTGCGACGTGCCCTGACGCAGGAGGTTCCCGTCAACCCGAATCTTCTCTCGCGGGTACTCAATAACCCAGTTGGAGGAGTGATGCTCGATCAAGTCAGTCAGGTAGTTCATACCCCTACTAATCGATCCAATCGGGAATCTTTACGAGGTGCGATTGTCACTTCTGCGCTTTCTGACAGTAAAATCACACTCATTGAAACGTTGGAAAACTACCCAACACCAGAGGTTCATGTCGAGGGCGATCGCGTTGTGGAGGTTGCTCAGAAATTTAGCTCGGTGCTAGGGCGTCTGCCAAATTTGGGACTTTGAGCCAATGTCCCCAAGATAGGCTTTTAATAAGCTAGTGTCTCTAAAGTTTCGCGGAGATACCGACGTACCCGTGTCTCAAGGCTATAATCCTGTAGCGGATCATCCCCTACCGGATGTTCCATCTGCCAACGCTGAAATCCTGAACTGGTTGAGATCGCTTGTTTGAGGTTGTCCCAAATTTGGCTGTCTTGAGAAACTTCACTAGATTCGGAAATAGCTGGGCTTGTCATACGTATCTTAAATAAATTTACACAAGATTGGCTGATTAGTGCTTCTTACAGGCACTTTTAGCCTTATTTCTAGGATAGCTCAGCTACTTTCTGGAAAATGTGCGTTCCACAACATCTTAGTGCCAATTTTTCCCAAATGTGCTCTGGCCTTTCCAGCCCTCAAAGCTGATTATTTTGATCGGAGGGTAAGTGCGGAGATGATGTCGTTGAAGCGTCTGGTTGTGTTGCCGCCACTAGCAAAATTTGATCAACCCGCAGACCCGGTATCGTAAAATCCTGCGGCACTTTTTCTACAGAATAAGGTTCGGTTGCGGCAAATTCCGACTCGCTTGTCAGAAGGACTTGTGCCACACTCAGCGGAACTTGCAAGAACAAATTGCTGACGAGAAAGGCTACTCCCGCCCCTAGCAGCCCAGCAATGCGCCAGCCCGGTGCAAATGGAGCAACCGCTCCCGCCAACGGAGCGACTTGGTAGATTTGCCACAGTACCCACAGTAGGAAGACAGCAGCAGCAATTGCGATCGCCGGGTTATTCTTTGTTTTGAACAAGCTCAAGAGGCGTCGCTGCTCTTGAGTTAGCTGTTCTGGTTTCATCGCTAAGACCAGAATGCTGAAAATGTCGAAGGGACGGGTCAATTGCATCCAAAGCACCGGCACAATGCCGATAGCTGCGACTAATAGTAACTCTAGCCAGACCGGCAAGATGGGGTCACCCACTGCCAGTCCGACCCATACTAGTTCCAAAGCCAAGGGTAGTGCGGCAATACCGGCAAGATGAATCCACAAGAACGGTTCAGTCCAGAAGGAACGCATGGGTTTGTTATTTGTTATTTGTTGCTTGTTATTGGTTATTGGATAGAGATTTTTTTACCAATAACCAACAACCAAAAACTAACAACCAATGACTAAGTTGCTGACAAAGTCCGTCGCTTAGTCACCATCTTAAAGGTCTCGATGATGTCGCCTTCAGCCCAGTCATTGAACTTATCGACACCGACACCACATTCGTAGCCAGCATTGACTTCCTTGGCATCTTCCTTCATCCGCTTGAGGGAATCCAGGATACCTTCGTAGATCACTTTACCGCCACGCCGCACTCGGATGTTGCAATTGCGAACGGCTTTGCCAGACAGCACATAGCAACCCGCGACTGCGCCACGACCGACAGGGAAGACGGCTCGAACTTCGACCTGACCCAATGGTTCTTCTACCTGCTCTGGCTCCAAGAGACCTTCCATCGCCCCTTGAATATCATCCAGGAGCTTGTAGATGATGTTGTATTCGCGGACATCGACACCCTCTTGATCAGCGGCTTGTCGAGCGCCATGAGCCAGGGTGGTGTTGAAGCCAATAATCACAGCACCACTAGCAGCAGCTAAGTCAATATCCGTCTCGGTGACCTCGCCAGCAGAGGACAGCAGGACTCGCAGTTGCACTTCATTCTGTGGCAGCTGTTTGAGAGCACCGAGAATAGCTTCTACTGAGCCTTGGACATCTGCCTTCAAAATCAAGTTGAGTTCTTTGAGTTCACCTTTTTGAGCCTGAGCTGAGAGGCTGTTGAGGGTGACTTGGCTACCACCCATCGTTTGCCAGCGTCGCGTCTGTTGTTCATCAGTCCTAGTGTTGGCAATAGCGCGAGCTTCTTTTTCGCTTTCAAAGACTTCAAACTCATCACCAGCCGCCGGGACATCACTCAAGCCGAGCAACTCTACAGCAAAGGAGGGACCTGCGGCTTCGACTTTTGCCCCACGGTCATCGATCATCGCTCGTACCTTACCGAAGACCGAGCCAGCGACGAGGCTGTCGCCAACGCGCAAGGTGCCGTTTTGCACCAAGAGAGTGGCAACTGGTCCTCTTGCTTTATCCAAGTTAGCTTCGATGACTGTACCTTTCGCGACTCGATCCGGGTTCGCCGAGAGTTCTTCGATGTCTGCCACCAAAAGAATCATCTCTAGGAGTGTATCGAGGTTTTCGCCTTTGATAGCGCTCACAGGAACCATGATCGTTTCGCCACCCCACTCTTCGGGTTGCAGACCTTGATCGGTCAACTCTTGCTTGACGCGGTCGGGTTGTGCTCCCGGTTTATCGATTTTGTTGATGGCAACAACAATCGGCACTTCAGCAGCTCTAGCGTGGCTAATTGCTTCAATGGTCTGAGGTCGGACGCCATCATCAGCAGCAACCACTAGCACCGCGATGTCAGTGACTTTGGCTCCCCGCGCTCGCATGGCAGTGAAGGCTTCGTGACCGGGGGTGTCGAGGAAGACAACCTGCTGCATCTGGCCTTCATGCTCAACATCCACATGGTAGGCACCGATATGCTGGGTGATCCCACCGGCTTCACCTTGCGCCACTTTCGTAGAACGGATGGCATCGAGCAGGGTTGTTTTACCGTGATCGACGTGACCCATAATCGTGACGACTGGCGGACGACGCTGGAGGTATTCCAGGTCTTCATCATCCAGCATCTCTGACCCTTGGCTTGCGTCGGATACTAGCGCGGCTATCTCGACTTCAACCTCTAGCTCCTCGGCTACCATCCTGGCAGTCGGGAGATCTAATGTTTGAGTGATATTAACAGCCATTCCTTTGAAGAACAGCTTCTTGATAATCTCAGTTTCAGGAACAGCCAGGATAGTAGCCAGCTCTCTGATTGTCAAAGAGCCACTCAAAACGATTTTTTCTGGGCGTTCCGGCACACCTTGCTTGGCACGACGACGCTCGCGACTATCCTGCTTGCTAGCGCGATCGCTACCTTTTGCTCCAGGCTTTCTCCTCTGGTTTACATTTGGCATTGAAGCCGACACTGACGCCACTTGTCCTGGAAGTGACTTCGGCCTAGGAGGGCGAGCTACTGAAAGACTGATGGCAAGTGGGGCATCTAGGTCGCTCTGATCTGCCTCAAAATCCTCGTCATCATCCAGAAACTCTTGAGGTCGCCGCTTCAGTTTGGCACCAGCTTTCGCCTTGCCAGCCTCTTGCCCTTCTTCTTCTTCGTCCTCCCAAGCTTTCTTCTTAACCAGTCGGGGAGGAGTCGGTCGCCTTAGCTTATCTATCATTTCCGGCGAATCAAGCAGACCCACTTCCGCTTCGCCAGAATCATTTCCGCCTCGACCACCTACGCCGATCCCAGTTGCTGCCAGATCAGGATTTTGTTCCCCACGACCCGGTGGCATTCTTCTTTGAGGTGGCTGGTGGAGAGCGGGAACCACTGGTTTAGGAGGACTACTACGGCGCGTCTCTCTTGGTGATTCCGAGGCAGTTGACGGTTGATTTATGCTTACAGGCTTAGCTGGTGCCGAGGGAGCACTCGGCTCATAGTCTGAAGTCTCCTGTCGATTCCGTTTCAAAACCGGTTTTTCAACTTGAGTAAGCTGAGGTTTTGATCGTGCTGGTCTAACAGGAGGTTCAGTGAGTTGGGGTTGTTCTGCAACCTCTGTTGGGGCAGCCATCTCTTGTGAAACTTCTGGTTCAGATTCAGTTATCGGGTCAGGCTGACGATCCTGCTGATTAACCCGTATGGGTCGATTAGGATTTATTGGCTGACGCGGTAAGGTCACCGAGGGTCTGATGGGGGGTTGAGGAGGGGTCGCCACTTGAGGAACTCCCTGTTGAGAGCTAGAAACGGGACGAGACTTATACTGACGAATCTCCAGGATTTGTTGCTTATTCTGATTGTTGGGACGTCCAATCAATTTAGTAGATGGCGACCCAGTGGCTCCTTCACTTACTGTCGTACTGTCACGACTCCTTACAGCCGCTGGGCGCTCTGAATATTTTTCTGAGGCTGAGCGAATGCGTTCTGCCTCCGATTCTGTGATCGTGCTACTGTGACTTTTGACCGCAATATTGAGTCCTTCACAGATACTCAAGATGTCCTTATTCTCCAAGTTCAATTCCCGTGATAATTCGTAAATTCTTACTTTTCCGTTGTTCATCCACTATTCCCCCCGTCGTACTACCAGTTTTACACCATAACTAAATGCCCGAATGACCGTTTGCTCATTTGCTTTGTCCCCAATGGGTGTACCTTGCTCGTTAGTGAATGCGTTTCTATTCTAAATAAATAATGAACAATCAAGGCTTGAATAGAGCCTATCTAGGGTAGGCCAGTTGAATATCCTTACATTAATCAGAGACTCTTCTCTTCTAATTTTGCACAAATCTTAAAAAAACTGGGAGGATTTTAGTGCCTTGTCAGTTTCACAGTTGCTTTTAAGGGTTATTTGCTTATTCTAGTTGAGACTGACTCACCTCCCAGATAAAAAACGACTAGAAACCAATCACTCCCTTCTATCCTAACGATTGCTGATGTTTAGCGAAGGCATTTGACCTTCATTTTTATGATTCTCCTTCCCTTGCTGCCGCTTCTGCTGCTGGCATAGCGGCTAAACGCTGCCACAACGTTTCGTACAGATGTTCTGGTACCGATATATGAAGCGATCGCCCCAGTCGGTTTTTCTTTTGAGCCGCCGCTAGACAACTCGCTTGAGGACATAGGTAGGCAGAACGCCCCATCCCCTGGTCTAATTGTACCTGCCGTGATGGATAGACTCGGACAACGCGCCAGAATGCTTGTTTGGGTGCAACTTTGCGGCAGCTCAGACAACGTCGGTAGTTGGGTTCCATAGGGGTTGAAGGTTGCCCTTAGTAAGTGCGTTCCCGTTGAGAGCAAAGGTTTAAC
>DATNQP010000149.1:0-6742 GCA_036703965.1 Leptolyngbyaceae cyanobacterium | reverse complement strand
GTCCAGCGCTTTTGTTGCCACAGATTCAGTAAGTCAGTATTCAGTTTGCTGCGGGTCATCTCATCTAAAGCCCCAAACGGCTCATCCATCAACATGATATTGGGCTTGGTGACTAGCGCCCTGGCGATAGATACTCGCATTTTCATGCCGCCTGATAGTTCGCGAGGGTAGTTGCGCTCAAATCCCGACAACCCAACCAAGTTAAGCGCCTCTTGCACCGCAGCACGGGACTCTCGCTTGGGTACACCCGCCAATTTCAGAGGCAAACGCACATTCTCAACTACGTTCGTCCAGGGCATTAGTGCAGCTTCCTGGAATACAAAGGCAAGTTCTGGTTTTTGATGACCATCACCCAACTGAATACTGCCAGAATTCATCTTGCCTAAACCCGCAATCAGCCGTAGTGCTGTACTTTTTCCACATCCAGATGGTCCCACCAAACTGATAAATTCTGCTTCAGTGATAGTGAGGTTCATGTCTTGCAAGGCTACAGTCCCATTGGCGTAAACCTTATTGACCTGACTAATTGCGATCGCGGGATGCTGTTGTGTTAGCGGAGTGGCTCCGGAGGAGCTAGAGTAGTTCCTGGGGCAAGAATTCATTCTTAATAACACCTCAATTTAGACTTAGTTGATGGCTGCGTTGACCTAGGTGAAGGGAGCGAGTCCTTCACTCGACTTTAAAACCGGTTCCCCCCAGAGCAAAGGGGATTAGGGCGGCAATTGCGTAAGTCCTGAGTTCATCCAGCTTCTCTCCAAATTGACTGTTGTCATCAGTACCTAGGTTTAATGTAACTTCACTTTCGTTACTCATTGACAGCGATGGCATTGCCCACCCTACCTAATCACCAGTCCCCAGTCCCTAGAGTTATCGGTATTCTTCTGCCGGGAAGCAAGTAACTAATCATTTGATAAATCTGTGGTCTTGCTCGACGATGGTGTTGAGATATTTTTTGTTGCAGAAGGTCAGCCGACATGAGCAGCACTTTCCTAACATTGACTGGATATCACCTCATTGAGCAAATCTACAATGGGTCTAGAACCCAGGTTTATCGAGGGGTGCGCTCCTCAGACCAAAAACCAGTCGTCATTAAACTGCTCAAGAGTGAGTATCCTACCTTCAACGAACTGGTGCAGTTTCGCAATCAGTACACCATTGTCAAAAACCTTGACCAGCCTGGGATTATTAGACCCTTAGCCCTGGAAAACTACCGAAATGGTTATGCCCTAATAATGGAAGACTTTGGTGACATTTCCCTTAAGCAGGAGATGAAGAGATGGGCAGAGAGAGGGATGGGGAGAAGTTCCGATTCCCTTAGGGAATTTCTCAACATCGCTATGTCTATTGTTCAAACTTTAGAAGGACTGTATCACAACCGGATTATTCATAAAGATATCAAGCCCGATAATATTCTGATTAATCCTAGAACTAAGCAGGTAAAAATAATTGACTTCAGCATTGCCTCTTTATTACCAAAAGAAAACCAGGAGATTATTAATCCTAACGTTCTAGAAGGAACGCTAGCTTATATGTCCCCGGAACAAACCGGAAGAATGAATCGGGGTATTGACTACCGCACAGACTTCTACTCATTAGGAGTGACGTTCTACGAACTGATGACAGGACAGCTTCCCTTTGTATCTACCGACCCAATGGAGTTAGTCCACTGCCACATTGCAAGGATTCCCACTCCCCCAATTGAGCTTGTACCAGCGATTCCTCAGGTAGTAAATGACATCATTATGAAATTGATGGCAAAAACTGCCGAAGAACGCTATCAAAGTGTTTTTGGACTGCGAGTAGACCTGGAAACCTGTTTACATCAATACTCAGAGAAAGCGAGCATTAGCCAGTTTCCTTTACGAGAAAGGGATATCTCTGAGCGCTTTGTGATTCCCGAAAAGCTCTACGGTAGGGAAGCCGAAATTGCAACTTTGTTAGCTGCCTTTGACCGGGTAAGTGGTGGGGGAGCAGGGGGGAGAAGGAGAGAAGGAGAGAAGGAGAAAAATGATTCCCAGTCCCCAGTCACCAATCACCAATCCCCAATTCTCCATTCCGGAAGTGAAATCATGCTGGTAGCTGGCTTTTCAGGGATTGGCAAGACAGCAGTGGTCAATGAGGTCCACAAGCCAATTGTGCGCCAACGAGGTTACTTCATCAAAGGGAAATTTGACCAATTCAAGCGCAATATTCCCTTTTGGGCTTGGGTGCAGGCATTCCAGAATTTGATACGGCAACTACTGACCGAAAGTACTGTCGAGGTGCAAAAGTGGAAAGCTTTGATATTGGATGCATTGGGTGAGAATAGTCAGGTCATTATTGACGTCATCCCAGAATTAGAACTCCTGATTGCGGCGCAGCCAGAAGTGCCTGAACTGGAGGGTGGTGCTGCTCAAAATCGCTTCAATCTACTATTTGGGAAGTTTATCCGGGTGTTTACAACACAGGAGCATCCCCTAGTCATTTTCCTCGATGACTTGCAGTGGGCAGACTCTGCCTCTCTAAAGCTGATGCAATTGCTGATGAGTGAGACGGATACGCACCACTTGTTGCTAATAGGAGCTTATCGGGATAACGAAGTCTCTGGTGCCCATCCGCTGATGCTGACGTTGGATGAGATTCGTAAAGCTGAGGCGACAGTTAATCAGATTAGCTTGGCACCTCTAGACCAAGTCTCCCTAAATCATTTAATTGCCGATACCTTGAGTTGTCCTCCAGAACGGGCAATTCCTTTGACAGAACTGGTACTTCAGAAAACCAAAGGTAATCCCTTCTTCACCAATCAGTTCCTCAAATCCCTGCATCAAGATGGACTAATTTTCTTTGATTCCACCCCCCCTTCCCAAGGGGGGGCAAGGGGGGGTTGGCAGTGCGACATTGCCAAAGTGAGGGCGCTTGCTGTAAGCGATGATGTGGTCAAGTTTATGGCACTTCAGTTGCAAAAACTGCCCATAAATACCCAGACAGTTTTGAAGCTGGCTGCCTGTATTGGCAACCAATTTGACTTAGCGACCCTGGCAATTGTCTATGAAAAATCTCAGGTTGAAACGGCGGCTGACCTGTGGAAAGCGGTGCAAGAGGGTTTAGTTATTCCTATCAGTGAAGTTTACAAGTTCTTTCAGTCAGAGGGTAATGGGTCAACGCACTACGCGCATGCTACGCAAACGGTCATTGGTAATACTGAAGAGTCATCCCAATTACCAATGACCAATGACCAATTACCAATTTACAAATTTTTGCATGACCGAGTGCAGCAAGCGGCTTATTTTTTGATTCCCTCTGACCAGAAGCAATCAACTCACCTGAAAATCGGGCAACTACTGTTGAGTAATACTCCAGAAGAGGAACTCGAAGAGAAAATTTTTGATATCGTCAACCAGTTGAATATTGGGGTGGAGTTAATTACGCATCAGACTGAGCGGGATGAACTGGCGAAGCTGAATCTGATTGCTGGACGTAAAGCGAAGGCTTCAACGGCTTATGCTGCTGCTCTGGGGTATTTAACCGTAGGGATGAGATTCTTGCCAGCAGATAGCTGGCAGAGTCACTATGAATTGACATTATCTCTACATGACGAAGCAGCGGAGGCGGCATTCCTGAGCAGAGACTTTGAGCAGATGGAGCGCTTGGCTGAGGTAGTGCGAAACCGCGCCAAAACGCTACTGCACAAGGTGAAAGTCTATGAAGTTAAAATTCAAGCTTATCAAGTGCAGAACAAACAATTGGAAGCGTTCAATACTGGACTAACCGTTCTTGCACTTTTAGGGATAGAGTTTCCCCAAAAGCCAAGCCAGTTAGATGTTCAGCTTGGACTGGAGGAAACAACGTCAAATTTAACCGGGAAGCGAATCGAGGACTTGATTCACCTGCCTCAAATGACCGCTCCTGAGAAGCTGGCAGTCATGAAAATTCTATCGACTGTATTTTCTGCTGCTTTTCAAGCCACACCTGAAATGTTTCCACTAATTGTGTGTAAACAGGTCAATTTATCGGTTAAACATGGCAATGCCTCGGTATCTGCCTTTGCCTATGCCACCTACGGACTCATTCTCTGTGGAATTGTGGGAGATATTGAATCTGGCTATCAATTTGGCAACCTCGCTCTTAGTCTGCTAGAGCGGGTAAATGCTAAAGACGTTAAAACTAGAACGATGCAGGTCGTTTATAGCTTCATCAGCCATTGGCAAGAGCCGGTTAGTGAAACATTACAACCTTTACTAGAAGCCTATCAAAATGGATTGGAAACCGGAGATTTAGAATATGCTGCCTATTGTCTAGCTGTATACTGCCTCCATTCCTATTTTATTGGAAAGGAGCTGGGGAAATTGGAACAAGAAATGGAAAGTTACACTGAGGCAATCGGTCATATCAAGCAAGAAACAGCCCTAAATTATCATAAGGTTTATCAGCAATTAGTATTAAATTTGTTAGGTAAAGCTGTCGATACCTGCCTTTTGGAAGGTGAAGCGTACAACGAATCAAAGATGCTGCCTCTGCATCAGAAAGCAAATGATAAAACCGCACTCTACTATTTATTTTTCAACAAAAGTCTCCTCTATTACCTATTTCATGATTACCAGCAGGCAGCTCAACATATTGCAATAGCAGAACAGTATTTAGATGGGGTGACGGCGACACTAAATATTCCTCTATTTTATTTTTACGATTCTCTGACAAAGCTAGCCGTCTACAATGATGTCCCGAAGTCCGAGCAAGACGATATTCTCCTCAAGGTGACGGCTAATCAGGAAAAAATGAAGAAATGGGCACATCATGCTCCGATGAATCATTTGCACAAATTTAATCTGGTTGAAGCAGAACGGCATCGGGTTCTAGGTCAAAATCTTGAGGCAATGGACTTATACGATCGCGCTATAACCGGAGCGAAAGAAAATGCATACATCAATGAAGAAGCACTAGCTCACGAACTCGCCGCCAAATTCTACCTCACATGGGGAAAAGAGAAAATTGCCCAAGTCTACCTCATGGATGCCTACTACGCCTATGCTCACTGGGGAGCGAAGGCTAAAGTTGAGGATTTAGAAAAGCGCTATCCTCAATTACTCGCCCCCATTCTGAACAGGGAAATAAAGCTAAAGACAGGCGAGACCATTGCCCAGATGACCAAGGGAACTTTCACTTCCACCAGTAACGGGAGTTCAGAAATCCTGGACTTGGTAACAGTAATGAAAGCATCCCAAGCCCTCTCCGGGGAAATCCATCTCGATAAGTTGCTCTCAACGTTGATGCAAGTGCTGATCGAGAATGCAGGAGCGACAAAATGCACTCTCATCTTGCAAAAAGCAGACAGCTTGGTGATTGAAGCAACAGCTTCTGGGGTGAGCTTAACAGACAACGTGACGCTGGCGACAGATAGCTCAGATACAAAACCCGTCCCCACTGTGCTCCAATCTATTCCAATTAACGAAAGCGAAGATATCCCGGTATCCGCGATCAACTATGTCTGGCGCACTCAAGAAACCCTGGTACTCAACGATGCAGGACAGCCACAAGGGCTTCCCCTACTGTTTGCAGCTGACCCCTACATCACGAAGCAGCAACCCAAATCGGTCTTGTGTACCCCGATCCTCAATCAAGGCAAACTGATTGGCATCCTTTACCTAGAAAATAATCTAACCACGGGTGCCTTTACCCCTGACAGGTTGGAAGTTTTAAACGTCTTATCCTCCCAAGCCGCTATCTCCATTGAAAATGCCTTCCTCTACTGTGAGGTACTCGAACGTGAACAAGAATTACGAGAAAGTGAGAGGAGGTTGACTCAATTTCTAGAAGCAATGCCAGTGGGTGTGGCGGTTCACGATCGCACAGGCAAACCCTACTACTCTAATCAGAGGGCACAGCAGTTACTTGGCACAGGCGTCATGCCAGAAGCCGCCGCAGAGCAAGTGACAGCGGCTCATCAAGCCAATACGGCAGGAGGTAACCAAGGCTATCTCACCGACTACTTGCCGATTGCGCGTGCCTTAAACGGCGAAGAGGTAACCGTTGATAATATAGAAATTCGCCGAGGAGAGGAAATCATCCCCTTGGAGGTGAAAACGACGCCGGTTTTTGATGAACAGGGCAACATTGCCTATGCGATCGCGGCGTTTCAAGACATCACGGAACGCAAACAAGCAGAAAGCGATCGCCTCCGTCTCGCCCAAGAACGGGAAGCCAAGAATGTCGCCTTACGGATGAATCAAGAAATTGAGGCAAAAAATCAGGAACTAGCCACCGCCCTACAACAATTGCAAGCCACGCAGCAACAATTAATCGAGTCGGAAAAAATGGCGGCATTGGGACAACTGGTTGCTGGCATTGCTCATGAAATCAACACTCCCCTAGGAGCGATTCGCTCATCAGCCGGGAATATTTCCAAGTTCTTGGCTCAAACCTTGGAACAGTTACCCGAACTTTTTCAATCCCTCTCTCCTATTCAAGGACAGGATTTCTTAGCTTTACTACAAATGTCACTTCAACAAGAATCAAGACTCTCTACCAAAGAAGAGCGGCGATTGAAGAGAGCCTTAATTCCTCAACTGGAAGCTTCGGAGATTGATAACGCTGATACTATTGCTGATACATTGGTAACGATGGGGATTTATAACGAACTTGACGCCTTTATACCCCTCTTAAAAAGAGCCGATAGTTCACATCTGTTAGAAATCGCCTATAAACTTTCAGAATTAAAAAGAGGCCTCACTACTATCAACACCGCCACAGAGCGTGCCTCGAAAGT
>DATNQP010000148.1:0-5370 GCA_036703965.1 Leptolyngbyaceae cyanobacterium | reverse complement strand
TGAAACCCCAACCCTACATACGGTTCAAGCTGAAGTTTCTCGTCTGCGGGAAGATTTACACCTTAGAGACCAGCTAGTGCAGCAGCTGTCTCAGGAACTATTCCGCCTTGTCAAGGGTAATGCCAACTTCATGCCCCAGCCAGAGGTTTCTGAGCGTCATCAGGCCCAGATGCGAGTTTTACGAGAACAGCTGCAAGATGTCGAGCAGCAGGTAACGTTTTACCAAGAGCAGATAGCCAGCCGTGATAGTGAAATTTATCAACTGCGGCAGTCGGTTCAGGAATTAACCGACCGTTCACGGATGCTAGAGCAAGTGGTACAGGAACTGCCGGAGATTTATCGCCAGAAGTTTGCCGAGCGCATGGCACCAGTCAGAGAAAAAGTGGCGATGTTACAACGAGAAAATCGACAACTCCATGCCGAACTGCAAAGTGTCAGTTATCGACTAGCCGTGAGAAGCCGCAACATTACGCGAGTTGATTTGCCAAGTTTCTCTCGCCCACATGGTGGTCCAATTCCAACATTTGGGAATGCCTAGAATTCTAATCGTCGTTGATGCCCAGATTGAAAAGACGGGAAGATTAGTTGAGGCTTCAACGACTACGGCACAAATACTGGATGCAATGAAGGAGGCGATCGCTCTCCATTCACCTGCACCAGTAATTGTGGACATAACTACATCAACAGAGTTGGCAGAATCCGCGTTGCTTCCCAGCCAGCTTAGTAATTTAACAGGACAGGACATCATCTGGTGTCCTTTGACGCTTGATGTACCAAGCACCCTGGAATTTCCCGCTCAAACCATCTTCCAGGCTTGTCGCCAAGTGGAAAGCTTACGCCAGCGGGTACAGCAACAGTTAGGATATGCAACAAGTGACGGAAGTCAAAAGTTAGGGGATTTATACTTACCAGTAGTTCTAACAGCGAAAGGACCACTTTACGGGGAAGTCATTCGCGAGGAACAGACAGCCAACCTCTATCAGCAACCCATTGATTTACCCGACAACCAACGCCAGCCGCTTTACCATCTGGCTTACCAGTTATTGCAATCTTTATCAGCTCCACCAGCCGTTTATCTATTACAGTTTGGGTACAACGAGCAAAATATCGTATTTGACAGACTCTGGCCATTTCCCGCCGCACCCGCGATCGCAAGCTTCGGCGTCCAAGAACCTAATTTATTTACCTGCCACTGGCACTGCTTAACTCATAAACCCATTTTTGACTTGACAATTATCCCATCCGGGGTTAGGGCTTGAAAGTTAACACGTTGTAAGTCACTCTCCGCTGCGCAGGGGGTCTGGGGGAGGCGCTCCGTCCCCCAGTGGGGGGTTTGGGGGGAAGCCCCCCAATCTAGGTTTTTCCGAACAACGACTACTTTTCGCTTAAGTCAGTGCCATTCAAAAACCTTCAACCCTCACTCGACCTGCAACTTGCCCTAATATGAGTTACTGCCTCAACCTTCGTTGCCAGAAGCCGCAAAACCCCATTAATGCGAGGTTTTGCTCAACTTGTGGGTCAAGGCTACTGTTAGGCGATCGCTACCGTGCCCTAAAACCCATTAGCCAGGGAGGTATCGGTCGAACCTTTCTCGCTGTAGACGAACAGGATGCATCTAAACCCTGCTGTATCATCAAGCAGTTTTCTCCAAAAAATCAGGGAACCAAGAGTGCTGAGAAAGCCGCTGAATTGTTCCTTCAAGAAGCGACGCGCCTACAAGAACTCGGACAACATCCCCAGATTCCTCAGCTACTAGCATATTTTGAGCAAGATGACCAACGAGGGACAAATCTGGCACCTGCTCTAGTGCAAACCTTAATCGAGGGAGAAAGCTTAGCGCAGAAACTAGAATCAGAAGGCGCTTTTAGGGAAATTCAGATTCGGCAACTTCTCAATGAACTACTGCCAGTATTGCAGTTTGTCCACGATCGCGGTGTAATTCATCGGGACATAAATCCCGAAAATATCATCCGTCGCCCCCCCCCTTACCAAGAGGGGACTGGGAGGGGCCAACTCGTTCTCGTCGATTTCAGTGCTGCCAAATTCACAACAAAAACCGCCCTGGCAAGAACCGGAACCGTCATTGGTTCTGCCGCCTATACCGCTCAAGAACAACTGATGGGTCAAGCGGTTACAAGCAGCGATTTATATAGCCTAGGCGTCACCTGCATTCATTTACTCACTGACATTCATCCCTTTGACTTGTTTAATAGCCTAGAAGGTATCTGGGTTTGGCAAGATTACTTGACCAACCCAGTGAGTAAGCAACTCAGTCAAATTCTGAACAAAATGCTGGAAAGTGCAGTTAAGAATCGCTACCAATCAGCAGCAGAAATCCTCAAAGACCTTAATCCTGAAGGAAATGTAACAAAGATACCGACAACATCAGCAAAGCTGAGTTCCTCTTCACCAACCATTACATCAAAATTTATTACCCCAAGTTGGAAATGTGTACGCACACTTAAGGGTCACTTGAGTTCAATTAATTCAATGGCTTTTAGCCCAGATGGACAGACTCTTGCTAGTGGTAGTGCAGACAAAACTATCAAAATTTGGCAGCTAGATAGCAATTTACCCCAGTTTACTCTCTCAGGGCATTTAAACTTGATTGATGCTGTTGCCTTTAGCCCAGATGGACAAAAGATTGTTAGTGGCAGTTGGGATCATAAGATTAATATTTGGAATTCACAGACAGGCGAATTGCTTAACACCCTATGTGAACATTCCGGCTGGATTAAGTCTATTGCTATTAGCCCGGATGGGCAAACTCTCGCCAGTGGCAGCGCTGACAAGACGATTAAAATTTGGGATTTGGGTACAGGCACAGTAAAGGCAACCCTGAGTGGTCATTCTGGTGCAGTTCATGCTCTTGCCATTAGCCCAACTGCACAGATGCTTGCTAGTGGTAGCGCCGATAAGACGATTAAAATTTGGGATTTGGGCAGTGCAGATGTACAGCTAACACTTGATGAGCATTCAGACGCGGTTAATTCACTAACCTTTAGCCCTAGCGGTCAAATCTTGATTAGTGGCAGTGCCGATAAAACGATTAAAATCTGGAATTTGGGCAGTGGTACGTTACTACATACACTCAATGGGCATTCCGAGGCGATCGCTTCTGTTGCTATTAACCCTCAAGGTAATACTCTTATCAGTGGCAGTGCCGACAACACCGTTAAACTCTGGCATCCCGGTAGTGGTGAACTACTTTATACTCTCACCGATCATTCAGCAGGCGTTACAACCGTTGCCATTAGCCCTGATGGTCGCACCCTTGCTAGTGGTTCTCAAGACAAGACAATCAAGTTATGGCGGTTTGAGTGATGGTGGGGACTGGTGATTGGGGATTAGGGACTGGGAATGGTGTCACCGTAACAAGTAACAGGAAACAGGAAACAAATGCAAAGTTGTCTTGACTCACGGAACTATGGGTTAGCCCTCCACACCAGCAGTCCACAACTCGGTTTGGCACTGAGCAACTTTGCAAGTGATACCCGCTCTTCAACTTGGGACTTGGGACGTGATTTATCCACTCACTTGCACCAGCATCTAGCTGAATTTCTGAAACCCCAAACTTGGACAAACCTGGCATTTATTGCTGTGGCGAAAGGACCAGGAAGTTTTACTGGCACTCGTATTGGTGTTGTTACTGCCCGGACTCTGGCACAGCAGTTAGATATTCCTCTATTTGCGATTTCAACACTGGCAGCTGTTGCTTGGTCGTACCAAAAAGAAGCTTACCCTCACCTCCCTCAAGCAGGAGGGGAGCATGAAGCGATCGCACTTCAAATGCCTGCTCAAAGGGGTCAGCTGTTTACTGGTATCTACCAGGCATCCCCAGACGGTTCAGCACTTACTCAGCTATTGCCAGACTCCGTAATGACCCCAAACATCTGGCAGCAAGCCCTGGAAGCCCTAGAGATGCCCTACCAGCTGCTCGACACCCCAGCAGATTTGGGTACCTCTACGATGAGTGTTTTGGAACTCGCTTATCTTGATTGGCAACAGGGAAAGCATTCTCACTGGTCAGAAGCACTGCCATTTTACGGTCAACATCCAGTAGACAGATAATTAGCGTTCGCCCCACCCATTACCCATTACCCATTACCCATTACCCATTACCCATTACCCAATTACTAAACTTAAACTTTCTTGATTTTCAAACTATTCAGGTATTCCTCTGGTTTTTCTGGGTCGAATTTGACACCATCAAAAAACTCTTCAACACCACGGGATGTACTTGTCGGAATATCAGCCTCAGGAATTCCTGCTTCTTTAGCCGCTTCTTTCCAAATATCTTCCCGGTTGACTTTATCGATGAGCGCCTTAGCGTTTGTTAAGTACTCTTTCGGCAAGAATCCCCAGCGAACGCTTTCTGTTATGAACCAAAGGTCATGGCTCTTGTAAGGATAAGAAACGCTACCTTTCTCATCTTTCCAGTAGTACGCTGCCATCTTTTTATCATCAATGACGCGACCGTCGCCCATGTCGTACTTGCCCATAAATGGGTCTATAAGAACTTGAGCGGGGAGATTAAAGTAATTGCGTCCAGCGAGGATTTCAGCCGCTTCTTTCCGGTTGTCAAAATTATCCAACCACTGTTGGGCTTCCATAACGCCTTTCAATAAAGCTTTAGTCGCCTTGGGATTTTTATCAACCCAATCGGCTCTTAGGGCTAAGTATTCTTCAGGGTGATTTTTCCACATTTCGGCTGTCAATGTCGCCAGGAAGCCAATCTTATCCTGGACAATTCGATAGGGCCAAGGGTCACCAGTACTGAAGGCATCCATTGTACCCGTCTTCATATTGGCGACAGTCTGGGCAGCTGGCACCGTCAGTAATTTGATATCCGTATCGGGATTAATGCCACTAGCGGCTAACCAGTAGCGAATCCAGAAATCCTGGTTAACTGCTGGGAAGGTTTGGGCAGCGGTGAACGGAGTTTTTGCAGAGTTGAGCTTGTCAAAGACTGATTTGCCCGTGTCTATCTTGGTTCCAAGCCCCTGTCCCTTATGTTTGTTGGCGAGCGCAATTCCATTCCCCTGAGTTATTAACTGCACCAAGTTGTACATGGGGATTTTTTGATTACCTTTGGTGATTACACCTTCAGTAATTAGATGGGGCATTGGCATCTGATATTGACCCCCATCAACACCGCCACCAGCTGAACCGATTTCAGTATTGTCTCGCATTGAACCCCAGGACGCCTGCTTTGCAAGATCCACATCGGTCATGCCGTACTTAGCAAAGAAGCCTTTTTCTTGAGCAATAATTAAGGGAGCGGCTTCTACGATTGGGACATATCCCAATTTAACTTTTGTTGTTTCTGGCGCTTGTGCTGGGTCAATTTTAGCCGCAGGGGTTGTCTGT
>DATNQP010000147.1:0-6846 GCA_036703965.1 Leptolyngbyaceae cyanobacterium | reverse complement strand
CGAGTACCCGTCCCAGGCGGTCATCATTAAGATGTTCCGGTCGCACCCCCTTCCCTATTAAGTGTTTGAAAACACTTCATCAAATCTTGATTCTTTTATAAGATTTTTGAGAACTGATGCGCTTGATGAGGTGCTTCGGCTTTCGGTTGAAGCCAAAAAGTCCGTTCTAATTCACATCCCATCACCAGCAGTAGCCCAAAACAATTGCAGCCCTAGCTATCCTGATGTGTGCATAGCACCCGCACCTCCGGATTTGGACTGCAAGGATATCTCTCACCAGAATTTTGAAGTAGTAGCACCTGACCCGCACAAGTTCGACGGGGACGAAGATGGCATTGGGTGTGAAGAACAAAAGAACAGTTAGCAGGAGCGCTTCACAAACGAGTAAGTATCACTTTGTCACCCAGGAAGAACCAAGCACGGGACTTGCGATAATGAGTATTTCACAAAGTCTTGAGGAGGTGGAAATGAAGCTATTTCGGATCTTAATAACCTTACTACTGACTTTTGTAGTCGTTATTTGCTTTGCTCAAAAAGCTATTGCATTTTGTGGTTTCTATGTGGCTAAAGCCGATACCAAGCTTTACAACAAAGCGTCTCAAGTAGTATTCGCCCGTGATGGTAGCCGCACTATTCTAACGATGGCAAACGATTATCAAGGGGATGTCTTGGACTTCGCCCTGGTTGTCCCAGTGCCTGTGGTACTGTTGCCAGAGCAAGTTCGCATTGGCGACCCAAAGGTTATTAAACGGTTAGATGATTTTAGTGCTCCCCGACTGGTGGAATATTTTGACCCCGATCCATGTGCGGTTTCCGAGTCTACAGGAAATATAACTCTCGGAAATGGGGGGAGTATCACTATAACCGCTAACAGCCTCAATAGCAGCGACAGCGCCAGACTGGGTGTCACCGTAGAGGCCCGCTTCTCGGTGGAGGAATATGATGTCCTCATCCTGAGTGCCAAGGAATCTAACGGTCTAGAAACTTGGCTCAAACAAAACGGATATCAACTTCCACAGGGAGCCGGGAGGCTACTTCAACCCTACATCCGGCAAAACATGAAATTCTTCGTTGCCAAAATCAATCTAGAAGAATTTCAACAAACTGGCTCTCAATTCCTGCGTCCCCTGATGATCGCTTACGAATCTTCCAGATTTATGCTGCCGATTCGTCTGGGCATGATCAATGCTACGACTGAACAAGATTTGATTGTCTATGTGTTATCGCCAAAAGGACAGGCAGAAATTACTAACTACCGCACTGTAAATGTCCCTTCAGATGCTGAGCTACCTGTATTCGTCAAAGATGAATTCGCCGATTTCTACAAGACCATGTTTCAAACTGCCTATAGCCGTGAAGGAAAAAAGGTAGCTTTTCTTGAGTATGCCTGGGACATGAAATCGTGCGATCCTTGTGCAGCTGAACCTCTTACCAGGCAAGAACTCGTGAAGGCTGGTGTCTTTTGGCTCACCCCAAGAACACCTAATAATGTGTTTATTACCCGTCTGCATGTGCGCTATACCCGCGATAAGTTTCCCGAAGATTTGATGTTTCAAGAAACGTCAAACCGTCAAAACTTCCAGGGTCGATATGTCTTACGTCATCCCTTTAACGGGGAGATGAAGTGTGCAGCAGCTCAAGACTATCAAAGGTCTTTGAATGAGCGATTGGAACGGGAGGCGAAGACTCTATCCTTACTTACTGAATGGAAGATTCAGGATATCCGAAAGAGAGTAAATTTCACTCCCCTGCGACCTAATCCTTTTTTTTGGAGAAATATTTGGCGTTGATACACACAGGACTTATGCAATTAGCGTTCGCTAATTGCGTGTCCGAAGCTCTCTCGCCTGTTGGTATGATGTTTGTCTGGGGTATATTAATTCCTTGATGGAACTCTAGCCTATCCATTTGCGGCTTGAACACAGTTGGCTCAAAAGCGGATCGGCTTTCGGATGTATGCGCTCCTCCTGGGTGGAACTATAACAGGCTGGTTCATCGTTCCTCCAACTGCCTGAGCCGTTCTAACAATCGTTCGTTCTCTTGTCGTGCCTGCTAGAGCAACACCTCGGCTTGTTCTGCCCTAGCCCGTGCCTGCTCTGTATCTGTCAGAATCCAATTTCCCTATTGGTCATACCAGCGCCACCATTGCTGCGTCACCCCTTGGTACTCATCTTGCCATTCGTCCTAATCCCAACTCTAAGGCAGGAATCCCTTGCCTTGGAAGGTTTAGATTAAGTTCCTGTTCTTGGTAGCGATCGCAACCAAAGTGAGCGCCCGTAGGCGATTGGTATAACGGCTAAACACAACATAGTAGGGAACACGCAACCTGCGCTTATACACATCCCACTTCAAAGGCGTTCCTCCTGGCTCAATTGGCTCTCATCCGCCTCCACTGGGGGGTCAAAAAATGTGGATTAGACGACATCCGACCTACCAAGAACACGACAGGGGTATCGTCACATGCAGTAGCACTGGACAGACGACACCCCGCTACAGTAAGTATCTGACAGTATAGGAGGCTGTCGTCTCAATACTCTCTTTATAAGGATTTACACCACCATGCGCGAAACGGATTTTTCACCCGACCCCCGTCAGGGGAGGGATGATGTAGAGACCTTAACGTGCGTAAAAAGACATTTTATCGCACCTCTGAGATCAGTCCTTTTGAAGCCTTCTTGATGGGGGATTCTCTCCTAGACCGACCTTTAAGCAGTGGGTTAGCTCAAGCGGTTGAGCCGGACTTAATCCAAGAACTACTCAACGACAAGCGCAGCCCTAACACCAAACGAGCCTATGCTAGAGACTTGAAGGATTTCTTTAGAGTTATTGCTGGTAGCCAACCCACGCCAGAACTCGTCACTCAGTTCTTACAACTCGATAGGTTTAAGGCAATTGCTTTGGTCTTGAGGTACAAAGCCAACCTGCTAGAGCGACAACTTTCCGAAGCATCAGTTAACCGGAGATTGGCCGCCGTCAAGTCGTTGGTGAAGTTCGCGAGAAAGATAGGAAAATGCGACTTCACGCTGGAGGATGTCGAGGGAGAAAAAATCATTAGTTACCGCGATACAACGGGTATCAGCCCAACGGCTTTTAAGAAGATGCTTTTCGTTCCCAACCGCAAGACACTCAAGGGAAAAAGAGATTATGCCATCCTTCACCTGCTCTGGTCGAATGGGCTAAGAAGGGCTGAAGTCTCTCAAGCCAGAATCAAAGACTTTGACCCACTCGATTGCCGTTTGTGGATTCTGGGGAAAGGGAAAGGCACTCAGAAAGAGGGTATTGACCTGAGTCAACACACAGTCACAGCGATATTAGATTGGCTGCAAAATCGGCGGGAGTTAGACCCCAATCAGCCGCTTTTTATATCGCTGTCGCACTGGCAGTATGGTCATCAGCTGACCGGAAAGTCTATTTACGAAATTGTCCGTCAGGTGGCTAAAGCCGCTGGTATCTCTAAGGTAATCTCCCCTCACCGAATCCGGCACAGTGCCATAACCGCTCTACTGGATAACAATGGCGGTAACACCCGCCAAGCTCAGCAGTTTTCCCGTCATGCAAGCGCCGATACTTTGCGAAAGTATGACGATAATAGACACCGGCTCCAAGGTGAAGCCAGCGACTTACTGGCTGACCTGCTTTAGAAAATGATAACTTTATGAATTCAAAACCAAGTCAATCGCCCGGTCAATTAAGTCCACCGCCTCTAGCCCATAGTGGTAGGTCTTAAACCGCATTCCCTCCACAACTTCCAGTTGTTTGGACGGGCGATGTCCAAACAAATCCTCATAGAGTCGCAACGCCAAACTACCGATAGAAGTCATTTGCCCTTTGGTAATAGAGAGTTTTCGCTCCCGCAATCGACTGGCAATGGTCACAGTCTCTTTTTGTTTCCCAAAGTTGGCACCGCCTGCTACACAATGGCTCCCCATAGCCCCCATCAAATCTTCATCAGAAGCAAGCAGGAATGTCGCTAACTGCGTGTAGCGGCGAGTAGGTTTGTCTTGAGCTACCGCAACCCGAAGAGCTTCAAGTTGTCCCACTGCAATAAATGTCCCCTTTGCACGAGTCATGGTGGTGTAAAGCAGCTGACGAGTCAGCATCAATCGATTAGATAGCACTAGAGGCATAATTACCAAGGGAAATTCACTGCCTTGGGACTTATGGCAGGTTAGGCAAAAGGCGTGCATGATTTGCTCGAAGTTACCCGGCAAGTAATCAACAATCGCACCGCCCTCAAATTCCACTGTCACCCGTTGCAGCTTAGAGTCCACGGCGACTACCCAACCCCCCTCTCCATTCATCACAGCCGGAGTGGTATCGTAACGATTAACCCGTTGAATTACGCGATCGCCCATTCGGTAAACCACGTCTTTTGTCACCACTTCTGGCTCTCCATCTCGTTTCGGGTTAAAGACGGGCTGTAATCGAGCGTTCAAGGCTTTGACCCCAGCCGCTCCCTGTTTCTGAGGGGCTAATACCATCAACTGTTGGTTCAAGTCGATGTTGTCGGCTTTCATCTGAGACGCCAATTCGACAATGGCATCAGCCGTCGAATTAGCAGTTGAACGGCACAGCATGGCGCAGTCCCCTACATCCATCCACTGATTCGGCTGGTTAAACTGATGCAATGCTGGCACTTTCCCTATGAGGACATCTTCCGCCGCGTAGATAATGGGACTTTCGTGCTGTTGGCGATAGATGGTTTGTAATTGGGTCGTCGGTATTAATTCCGATAGTATCAAGTCCCGCAGCACCATCCCAGCTCCTACGCTGGGGAGTTGGTTGGCATCGCCGACGATTAAGATTCTTGTAGTCGGTAGCAGGGCTTTGAGCAGGGAGTTAAATAGGAATAAATCCACCATGCTAAATTCATCCACAATCAACCAGTCAATCGGCAAGGGATTGTTTTGGTTGTAGCGGAAGGACTGAGCGTGTCCCTGCCACTGTAAAAGGCGGTGAATGGTTTGTGCCGAGCATCCAGTAACCACTTGCAATCGATTGGCGGCTTTTCCGGTGGGCGCGGCAAGTGCTAGATTGACTCCTTTTGAACACAGCCACTGCACTAAGTATTTGAGGATGTGGGTCTTGCCGCGACCTGGACCACCTGTGATAATACTGACTGGGTGTGCAATAGCCTTATGCATAGCTGAACGCTGTTCTGGTGAAATACGCTCAAATTCGCGGTAAGACGCTTGTTCCCATTGCTGCAACCAGTGTTCCAGATGTTCAGTCGATTGCTCTTGTTGAGCAAGGAAGGCTTTAATTAATCTGGCAACGTTGAGTTCGGCGCGGTAGACAGGCTTTAGATAGATGCTGCCACTGGTGTGACCTTCTACTAAAGTTTCTCTAGTCAGCGCCGTTTGCATGACGGATTGCACATCATTAGGGTCAGGGGTATGGTTAGAACTTTTGAGAAGTTCTAAGGCTAGGATTTGTAGTTGGGCTTGGGGGACAAAACAATGGCCTTCTTTGAGAGCATCTTTTAAGACTTGGACAATTCCTTGAGCGTAACGCTCAACGCTATCAGGAGAAATGCCAATGGCTAGGGCTAAGGCATCGACGGTTTTAAACCCCATTCCCTCAACTTCATCAATGATGCAGTAAGGGTTACTCTTGAGGACAGCTTCGGTTTGGTGTCCGTAACGTTCGCCCAACTTCAGGCTTAACCCCAAGGGAATCGAGAGTCCCAACAACCAAGCAATTGCTCCCCGTAGTGGGTTAGCTTGACTTTCCCTCCAGGCTTGTGTAATAGCGGCGATACGGTACTGAGGAAGCAATGGGATTTGAGACAGTAGCTCGGGAGAGTATTCCAAGATGTTGAGGGTTTCTTTCCCCCAGTGAGAAACAAGCATTGCAGCCGTCTTTTTTCCAATACCCCGAAATAGTCCACTGGCGAGGTATTGCTCGATTTCCTGATTGGTGAATTCGGGAAGTGGAGGCTTGTTTGTAACTGGGTTGAACTCAGGCATCTGTTGGAGTGGGGTAGTGCTTATCCAATCGCAATAATAATTGACATTTAAATGAGTCTGAATTCGCTTTCCTTGACGATGGCTGGTGGGTTTCCAAACCGCTTCTTAAATGACTTAGATACTTCCCAGCGGACGTGCCAGCCACTCGCGACTTTGGATACCAGCTCTCCGGTAAACACCTTGTATTGAATCCGTGCCCCGGAACGAGGCACTACTTTGATCAATTCCGCTGGCTTGTAGTAATTCGTCATCCCAGCTTTTAAGGCTACGTTGTACTCGTTCCAGTTCGGATTAAAGTAGAGAACTTCTCCTATTTGAGTGGGATCTGCTACCAGTGCCACAACGTCCTTGCGCTTAAACTCTTTTCCGGTTACTGGCGTGGGGTCAGACAAAGAAGAACCCTCAGGACAGCTCAGGACAGGCTCAGGGCTTGTGTCCTGAGTTGTTTCTTGAGCTGTCATGCCCACGGTTTCTTTGTTTTGGGAAGAGCTTTCAATCTCAGGACAATTTACGACATTCTCATTCGGGGCAGCATCCTTAATTTCATCGAAGAAGACGCGGGGAGTGGGAGACGCGGGGACGCGGGGACTTTCACTCCCTTTCGTCCTCCCTTGGGACAAGGGTTGGAGACCCCCATCGAATTCTTGAATATGTGGCTTATATTCAGTTGGGGTTTCAATCCCCGTCTGAATACTCTCAGAGCGTCTCCGTGTCTCCGTGTCTCCGCGTCCTTGAATTACTCCCCTGGAGTCACCTAGTTCTTGAGCAGAAGCTGAAAAACTGTCCTGAGTTTTATCCGAAGTGGGCGGCAATACGTTGGGTGTAATACTTTCAGTCGTTACTACACTGTCCTGAGCTAGTTCTGAGTTTTCCCGGA
>DATNQP010000146.1:0-5083 GCA_036703965.1 Leptolyngbyaceae cyanobacterium | reverse complement strand
CTCCTGAACTCCTGAACTCCTGAACTCCTGAACTCCTGTATTCTTGTTCAAAAAACTTGAATCCACTCACGGACATCGTATTCAGTCCAGATACCGTTTTGCCAGTAAGGGTCTGCCTCAATTAGCTGGCGCACCGTGGCTTCGTCTTCTGCTTCATAAATACCAAAGACTTTAGTGACATCCTTGGTAGGACCAATAGTAATCAAAACACCCGTTTCTTTTTGAGCTGCAAGTCCATCAAGATGGGCTTTTCGGTGAGGCTCACGCTTTTCTAGAACATCCTCACAGTAGCTTCCCCACATCACATATTTAGGCATAGTTGAGTTATTGCTTATTGGTTATTGGTTGTTAGTTATTGGCAAAAACAAATAACCAACAACCAACAACAACTGTCTAACTTCTGAGGCTAACGCCAAATTTTTCAACCAGGGCTTCTCGGACGTTTTGATGCACTGGCTCGACTTCTTCATCGGTGAGGGTGCGATCGCCTGCCCGATAAACTAGCCTAAATGCCAAACTGCGTTGTCCGTCAGGGACGGATTGTCCCTGATATTCATCAAATAATTGCACCGACTCCAATAACGTACCCGCTGCTTTCTGCGTTGCTCGTTCAATTTCTGCCACAGAGACTTTCACAGGTGCGAAGAACGCGATATCCCTGTCAGCCGCTGGATAGGTGGAAAAGGGCTGGAAGCGGGGAGTCAATTTTTCATCCTGATCCAGAGCATCCAACAAAACATCCAAATCTAGCTCAAAGGCGTAGACTGCATCTGGCAACCCTCGTTCCTGCTGTAGTTGGGGATGCAGTTGCCCAAAGTTTCCCAAGCGATCGCCTTGTAACCACAAAGATGCTGTGCGTCCTGGGTGAAAGCGCTCATCTTGGCGATTGGGTTGATACTCAACGCTTAGACCTAAGCGCTGGAATACACTTTCTAACAACCCCTTTGCCTCGTACCAGGTCATTGGCAACTCGCGTCCTCCCCTCACCCACTTGCCTTGGGTTGGGTCACCCCCAAAAATCCCACCGACGGCGTCTGCTTCTTCCAAACCCTCTTCTTCTCGCCAGAAGATTCGACCAATTTCAAAGCCGTTCAAGGCACTGTTGCCTTGCTCCAGGTTGTACTGAAAGGCATCAATCAGTCCAGAAAGTAAATCAGTTCGTAGGGCAGAGTATTCGGTAAACAGAGGATTGGCAAGGCTAACTTGGTTCTCATTCTCTGGCTTTACCAAAGAATAATGGACTAATTCCGTCAGCCCTGCCGCCCGGAAAGCTTCTCGCAGCTGTCGCCCTAAAAGCTGTTCCAAGGACAGATAACCTGGTTCTGTCTTATCAGGCAGATCGTCGCAAAAGTTGTCATAGCCGTAGAGACGGGCAACTTCTTCGATCAGGTCAATTTCGCGCTCTAAGTCCCGATAGCGATAGGGTGGCACTGTGACTGTCCATTGTATGGAACCCTCTGATTCGGTGAGCTTCAGTTGGCATCCGAGGGCAGTGAGGATACGTTCGACATCTTCCTGGAGGATTTCGCCAGTCTCTTCTCCCAAATCTACAGGTCCCAAAACCTGATTGATGCGGTCAAGACGTAACTCAATCGAGCGTGCCCAAGTCGAGGGATGCGCTCTTGTATCAGCAATTTCCTGGGAAGTTGGTGTACCAGCCGCTAACTCCGTGAGCAACGCGATCGCTCTCTTAGAAGCCACACCCAACTCTGCCTGATTGACGCTACGCTCGTACCGGGTCGATGCCTCTGTGCGTAAGCCTTGAGTGCGAGCGGAGCGGCGAATTGCCACCGGCTCAAACAGCGCTGCTTCCAGAATTAAATTCTGAGTCCCTTCATGAACTTCTGTTTCTTCGCCACCCATAACTCCAGCCAGAGCTACAGGCTGGTCGTTCGCGGTAATTAACAACGTTTGTTGTTGGAGAGTTCGGGTTTGACCATCCAGAGTCTTAAGAGATTCACCATTCTTAGCGAACCGGACACCAATAGTTAGGGACTCTCCACCGGCGATCGATTGTAAGCGATCGCGGTCAAAGGCATGGAGAGGCTGACCCCATTCCAACAAAACGTAGTTGGTAACATCTACCACATTGTTAATCGGTCGTACCCCAGCCGCTAGCAAACGCCGTTGTAGCCAATCGGGGGAAGGAGCAATTTTCACTCCTTCAATCACGGTACCAATGTAAGCCGGACAGGCGTTAGGCTCCGATATTTTCAAAACCAAAGCATCAGACCCCTTGGGAATAGACACTTCAGTGGCTTCTGGTAGCCTCAAGGACGCACCTGTAAGCGCCGCCACTTCTCGTGCTACACCTACCATACTCAGGGCGTCAGCGCGATTAGCTGTAGCTGTCAGATCGAGAATGACATCTTCCAAATCGAGGAGTGGACGAACATCACTGCCCAACTTTGGAGGCTCAAGGCTGAAGGCAAGAGGTTCAAGGTCAGATTCTTCGCCTCTTGCCTCTTGCCCCGTGCCTCTTGCCTCGTCAAAAAAGATGTGAATGCCAGCTGATTGTTTTTCCAAGCCGACTTCCGCCAAGGAGCAAATCATTCCTTCTGAACGAACACCCCGCAATTTGGAGGCACGAATTTTTACATCAATTACCGGCAGGTAAGTTCCTACAGTTGCTACTGGAACATAAGCACCTGCCCGGACATTAGCCGCGCCACAGACAATGTTTAATGGACCATTGGTGTCGCCGATATCGACTTGACAGACCCTTAGCTTATCTGCATTCGGGTGGGGCTGCACATCCAGAACCTTCCCAACCACAACCCCATCTGCTAACTTCCGGCGGTCTTCGATGTCTTCCACCTCAAATCCAGCGATGGTTAAGGTTTCTGCTAGCTCTTCTGGAGCTAGGGTCACGTCCACCAATTCTCGCAGCCAATTCAAAGAGATACGCATTGACTCCTAGCTTTTACCTACCTTAGTTTGCTTATTTTACCGCCAGCCTTGGGCGATTGGGGTATGAGGTTGGCAGGTTCAAAGGTTCAAAACAACCTGCTCTTCCTACAAACCAGTCACCTTGATGGCGGCTTTATGTAAAATTCAGTTAACTTTATCAACTCTTTACAGAAGTTTGGCTGAACTGAACGCAATATTTCGTCATTGAGCATCAGGTGGATAGGAAAAGTAGGATATCCTGGTTTTAAATCAGATTTCTTTCTAAGGCTTACCAAAGCGAGGGTGCATTCGGCGGTGCGTTCCCAACCAGAGCCAGTGTGTAAAGCCGGGTGCTTAGAGCAAAATCTTTAGTCCCAGCAAGGACAACGCCCCATCGGTGATGCTGAATGAGCTACTGCCTAAATCCTGCCTGTAATAAGCCAAATCCGCTGGAAGCCAACGCCTGTTATGCGTGTGGCTGGAGTCTGTTGTTGCGCGATCGCTATCGTGTTCTAAAAGCACTGGGCCAAGGCGGATTTGGAGCCACGTTTTTAGCTCAAGATGAATCTTTGCCTGGTTATCCGAGTTGTGTGATCAAGCAACTCCGTCCGGCGACCACCGGAGCGCACATTCTGCCAATGGCACGGGAGCTGTTTGAGCGAGAAGCCAGAACCTTGGGACAGATTGGTAATCATCCTCAAGTACCACGGCTATTAGACTACTTTGAAGATAATGAGCAGTTTTACTTGGTGCAGGAGTATATTAGCGGCTTGACCCTACAGCAGGAGGTCAAACGCTCTGGCCCACTATCGGAAGCTGGAGTGAAGCAATTCTTGAGTGAAATCCTGCCACTGCTAGAATACATCCACAAGCAGCAAGTTATTCACCGGGATATTAAGCCAGCTAACTTAATTCGTCGTGAACAAGATCGTAAACTGGTTCTGATTGATTTTGGTGCCGTTAAAAACCAAGTGAATCCAACGTCTGGCAATAACCAAGATCAGACGGCTTTGACAAATTTTGCGATCGGTACTCCAGGGTTTGCACCTCCAGAGCAGATGGCACTACGACCGGTTTATGCCAGTGACATTTATGCAGTAGGCGTCACTTGCATTTATCTATTGACTGGGAAATCTCCCAAAGATTTAGATTACAATCCATCAACGGGCGAGATGGTCTGGCAGAAAAATGTGCAGGTTAGTGCCCATTTTTCTGAAGTCTTGAAAAAAATGTTGGAGGCTTCTGTTCGTCATCGCTATCAGGTGGCTGGAGATATCCTAAGGGCGCTGGACTTGGAGCCTTATATCGATAGTTTTCAGAAGAACTTAGTAATTCCCCGCAAGAATCAACCCAACTCAAATATTAATTCCTTCTACTCTGGGGATTTAGAATCTCCAAGTTCTCCTTCATCCCCTTCATCTGCCACAACAAAGCTGGCAATGGCAATTCGAGCGCGACGCGCCCGTAAGGAACAAACGGGTTCCTACTCATCTGGTAAGCAAGACAATACTGGCATTCCTGCTCAACAGGCTTCTAGGACTTCGCGGCGAGGCGAGGGTTTGACAGTAGGAAAACCGAAGGCTCCTCCTAAGTTAGATGAAAATGGTCTTTTAACAGCTTATATGAAGGGTCGGAGGGACTTCGCCTGCCAGGATTTGACTCGGCTCGATCTTCAAAAAGCCGACTTATCTGGCGGTATTTTCCATCAGGCAAAGTTAGCAAACACAAATTTCCATGGAGCTGATTTATCGAATGCTGATTTTGGTCGGGCAAGTTTACACCGGGTGAACTTGCGAGATGCAAATTTGGGTCGGGCTTACTTGAGTTATGCCGATTTAGAAGGGGCTGATTTGCGAGGTGCCGATCTCAGCTTTGCCTATCTCAACCATGCGAACCTCAAAGGGGCAAATCTGTGTGGCGCTAATCTCTCCAATGCAAAAATTACTGAGGAACAATTGGCACAAGCGAAGACGAATTGGGCAACAGTTTTACCCAGCGGCAAGCGCGGTTTTTGGTAATTAATAAACTTATTTGTTACTTTTAAGTCAACTGTTGCGGGGACTCTTCCCACGCAGCTTGTAACTAACCAGTAGAACTGGTCGAAACATACGGGTCATTGACTGAACCCTGCTCTACCGACCCACTTTGAGCAGCAGAGAGAATGTAATCGTCTTTTATGTTGGTCGCGGCGTTT
>DATNQP010000145.1:0-18626 GCA_036703965.1 Leptolyngbyaceae cyanobacterium | reverse complement strand
TTACTCTGACTTCCCAGGCTGTGTGATTCGGGCTTCAATATCGTCTAAGGTTTGCAGTAGTAGACGCTTCGCCTGTAATTCCCAGCCCCATTTCTGAAGGCGGTAGGCTGCAACTGCTCCAGCAACCGCCACGAGATAACCTACCGATTGCGACAGAGATATCGCTCCCAACAAACCTAATCCAGCAATGCCCCAAAACGGTAAGGCAATGGTTTGACGCTGTTCCTCAACGAGCTTGGGTAAGCCGCCAGATGACATTTGTTCTGCCAAGGCTTCACGACAACGCCTCTGTTCTGCTGCCGAGACAGATATACCAATTTTACGGCGTAGTTTCTCCATTTTGCGGGCATCGGTACTGTACTCAGTGAGTTCATCTTCTGCCATTTTGATCAGGCGTTCCAGTTGATCCATGATGTGTCCCTAGGCGGTAAATCTCAGTTGCGGCTAAGCCGTGAAGTTTGCGAGATTTGGTACAGCAACAACTTTACAGAAATTAGTGTCCTTTAATCTCATCCCTTAACAAGCAACAATTTTTAGAGGTCTATGCGATCGCTTTATGTTGCTCCCAGAAGGCGGCAACTCTTTGCTGCCACTTGTGCCAGTAGTCCATCACTTCGTCAGGGTCAAACCAAGTTAGACTCACATCATCAGGAGTGGTCACAATTAGTAGAGCGTGGTTGAGGCTTACCCCGTACTTTACGCCGTACTGTCGATTCAATGCTCCACAATAAGCGGCTAACTGCAAGGGTTCATCGTAGAGGCGCTTAATCCTATCAGCTGATTTGAATTCAATCACACAGGGGATGCCGTGATAACTGGCAACGCAGTCAACTCTGCCTGCATAACCTTCGTAATAGTGGAAAACGTTGCCTTCAATTAGTCTGACATCGTGGATGTCTTGCAGAATGGGTAACAAGTTTTCCCAGTAGGGTTTGATGGAGTCAGGACAAGTGAAGGACTCACCCAGGAAGTAGCTTTTGATTAGGTTGTGGATGAGATTGCCGCGATCGCGTGAGGTTCGGGCAATCCGGTTTGCTTCAGATGTTCCGACTCGCTGACGCCAATTCGCCAGTTGTGCTTTCTCTTGTGGGGATTTAGTGGCTTTCAGGATGCTAGTTATACCTGGGAGGCGAATGCCGCGAGAATCGACAAGATATCCGATGCCGTTTTCCCAAATGGATTTCCCGTAGTAAGGGGGTAGGGCTTTGTTTTTCTGTAATTGCATTGCTTTGTGTGTTTTTTTAGTTTGGTCATTTAATTTATAACGGCTTCAAATTTGGGATAGGACATTTAAAAATTGCGTATAAAACCAATTTCAAACCAATTTTCTGGCGAAGCCAATTTAAAGCCAATTTGAAATTAAGCGATTAAAATCATCAATATTTGAAGGCTTTTACACAATCATCCAAAGCCGTATGAGCTTGACACCTGAAGCCAATGGGCAGGAAAGAGAAAATGCCGCTACTCACGTACCGTCCTGGTTGAGGCAAAAGTTACGCGAGGAATTTGCGGAAAAGTACAAGCCTAGAGGGCGTAGTCGTGCCTTGATGAAAGACTTTTTAGGTGAGTGGTGCCGAGAACTTGATACTCAAGCGCCACGCGAAGAAACGGTACGACAATTTCTTGTCCATGAAAACGAGCGCGATACTTTCGAGCATCGGATTGTTGACGGCTCCTGTCGGTTGTTGCTTGGTTGTTCGTTTGATGAATGGATAAACTCACCAAAGCAGGCTCAAGATACTCTACAGGAATTATCCAGTCCACTTCAGTCAAATTCAGAAACTTGTCACCTGAATCAGGCAATCCCCGCTCCTTTAGGCAAACTAAGCAATGTGCCAAACCTGCCACTGAATTTCCTGCCACGACCCGATGAATTCAAGGCAATTAAAACAGCAGTGCTTGTTAGTACAAACCAGTCAGTAGCGGTGACAGGAACTGCTCACAGGGTTGGGGTGCAAGGTATGGGTGGAATTTGGAAGTCAGTGTTGACAGCAGAGATAGCGCGGGACGAAGAAGTGCGCCGTGCGTTTCCTGATGGGGTCTTGTGGGTAACGCTTGGTCAAACACCCATGCTTACTTCATGGCAATCCCATCTGGCTGAGGTACTAGGGGCTGGTCAGCGCACGTTCACTGATGTCCAATTGGGTAAAGCTTTCTTGGGCGAATTATTAGCAGATAAAGCTTGTTTGCTGATTCTAGATGATGTGTGGCAAGCAAAACACGCGGCAGCGTTTGACGCACTGGGGCAACGTTGCAAAATGTTGCTCACGACACGCGATAGCGGGTTAATTACTGCGTTGGGGGCAGTAAAGCGTCAACTAAGTGTACTAAGCAATGAGCAAGCACTGGCGCTGTTGGCGCTGTGGGCGGGACAACACGAAGAGACAGGCTAGACAAGCATGATACTCAGGATGTAGTGGATCTGCTGGTGGAGCGATCGCTAGCGCAGCGCGATGACAAGGGACACCTGAGCTTACATGATCTTCAAAATGACTATGTGCGTAAGCAAGCTGGCGACGTGTCCGTACTGCACAACCGACTGTTAAGTGGTTATGCCAAGCAATGTCCAAATGGTTGGCACACTGGCACAAATGATGGCTACTTCTTTGAGCATCTGGCATATCACCTGAAGCAGTCTGAGAGAAAAGAGGAACTTTACTCACTGCTGACTGAATCACCAGACTGGATGGAAGCGAAATTTATTGCTTGCACAGGTGATGCAGCGTATGTAGCTGATCTAGAGTTGGCAATAAGCGACTTTACCGATCCGTTAGAACCAAATCAACTGCTGACGCTCTCTCAACTCTATACGGCATGGCAAGTAGTGAATGAGAGGGTGATTAATTACGACAACATTGATTTAGAAACTCTGGTCTGGCTGGGGCGCGAACAAGAAGCTTTGAACTATGCTCGTTTACGTCATAATCCTACTTACAAATTTGAAGGATTGCTTGCCATTTGTGAAGCATTGCAAGAGAAAGATCAGCCTAATTTTGAACTTTTTTTTGAGCTAAAAGAACTTGCTTTTGCTGTTCCCATATATAGTTTTTATAAGCAGTGGACATTAGTCGATTTAGCAGTAGCCATAGCCCAAAGTGAGTATTGGGAAAAATTTAATACAGTTTTTGAAATAGCTGAACAATTCGCATTTGCAACCAGTGATGCAGATGCTCGCCGTCCCTACCTATTATTAAAGTTAGCAACTGCTTTCGATAGAGTAGGAGAAAAAGCAAAGGCAGATAGAATCTTTGCAGAGGTCAGGGAAGTTGCACGTTCTAAGGACAATAGTGAGTATTGGGAAGGAGTATTGAGTAGGTTAGTCGCTACTCTTGCCCAAGTTGGTCGCTTCAGTGAAGCTAAACAAGTGGGACGTGCTATTGAGATTGAAGACTTGAAAGTGCAGGCGCAGTGTGAACTAGCAGTAGCACTAGCTCAGGTAGGAGATAGAGCAGAAGCCTATGCAATCTTCAAAAAGATCAAAGACTTCATAAAAGCTATGGATTTATCTTCAGCTAAGGATTCGCAGAATTGGGCTAGTGTATTAGGTAAATTAGCAGCAGCCTTGTCTCAGTTAGGGTATCAAGCAGACGCAGATCAAGTCTTCACAAAAGCCCGACTAGCTGTACTTATTATCCCTGAGTGGCAATGTGAGAGTGTGCTGGGCAGTTTAATATGTAAGCTTACTCAAACCGGACGATTTAATGAAGCTAGAGAGGTTGCTATTACTATGCCAGAAGCTAATCGGCATCGCTCAAAAGCTCTAAGTGTCCTAGCGAATGCCCTTGCTCAAACAGGCTATACAACAGAAGCAACAAAACTTGTTCTAGACGCTAAAGAAGCTGCCAGCATGACTGATGACACAGAATCAGCAGAAGCAACAAGTAACATGGCAGCAGTTCTTGCTATAGCTGGGTATGAAGCGCAAGCAAAAGCAATCTTTGTCAAACTTGAAGAAGTAGCAATTACCACTAAAAACGATTATGAGAAAGTAGAAAAGCTTAGGGCTTTGGCAGTTGCACTAGCTCAAGCTGAACATTTCAGGAAGGCTGAGAAAATTATTGACATAATTTCGTTAGCAGAGGAAGAGCAGTTAAAAGCGTTGAGCATTTTGGCAGTTGCTCTTGAAAACAAGGGACAAAAGGCAGAAGCAGATAGAGTTTTTACAAAAGCAAATAGATTGGCTCAGAGATGTATTAAAAATGCAAAAAATTCTGCTGATATTTCTTGTATTCCTATGAGTGCATTAGTAACAGCATTAGCTGAGGCAGGGCGTTTTCAAGAGGCAGAGGAAACTGCTCATAGTATAGAAGATGATTTAGAAAAAGCAAAAGCACTAAGTGCTGTAGCGGCAACCTTGGCTAATGCAGGATATAGGGCGGACTCAGATAAAATGTTTGTCAAGGCTAGAGAAGCTACCTATGCTGTTGAAGACGGGTCACGCCGGGAGTTTGCACTATGTGCATTGGCAGCAGCATTATCTCATGCTGGGTATTTTAGTAAAGCTGAGAAATTGATACAGACCATTCATGATGATTTTTATCCTTTACTAGTAGGCTTGAATAGATTAGCAACGCCTTTTGCCAAGGCGGGACGTTTTTCAGAAGCCTTCACTACTCTGGGCTGGCAAAGACTAGAGCAATTCTTGTGCAACCTAACTGAATGGACATCTGCTTTTGAGAAGGTTGAGCCTGGACTATCAGTGGCAGTTTTGCGAGAGGCAGTTCGCATTGCTGGATGGGTGCGTCCAAGTTGGCTGGAAATCTACGAGTTGTTCCCTGTCAAAGGTATCAACTGAATCTAGAGAGATTTGCGATCGCTCCCCCAAGCAAACACCGCAAAAGCGCGATCGCACTCTCCCCTCATCTATTCAAAATGCGATCGTATTTTGGAAAAGAGCGATCGCCCCTAACAGCCTCCATATAATAACTTTTATCTACCCTCTCAACCGTAAGGTATCAAACATGAGTACAATTCAAATCGAAATTCCTGAAGAAGTGTTAATCAGCCTTAAAGAAACACCCGAAACAATTTCAAGAGAACTCCGTATTTTAGCAGCTGTAAAGCTGTTTGAACTGGGTAAATTGTCATCAGAACGTGCTGCTCAGTTGGCAGGTATATCACGAGTTGAATTCCTGATGTTACTTGGGCATTATCAGGTATCCCCCTTCTGGTTAACAACTGAACAATTAGATCGTGATGTCAACAACGCCTGAAGCTTTGGTCATTGTCAATGCATCATCACTGCTCTATCTTCATCAGGTAAACTGTCTGAAATTACTGCGACAACTATGCTAAAGCTCCTTGCCAATCAAACACCAGAAAAGCGATCGCTTATACAATGCATCTGGCTCAATACCCAATTCTCGAAGTTTTGCGGCTAATTTTTGCGATCGCTTCACCCAATTAGACTTTTGCCTAAAGCGGAATCCAGTCCAGCCTATCTACCCATTCTTCAGCTTCACTAGCCTCCCAAACCAAGAAAAGTTCTCGTGCTAACTCTCCTATCTGTGTTTCGGGACGCACCCAGAATAGCCCCCAAATATGTCCACCTTCTGCCCAGTGCGCTTCCAGATGCTCTGGCATACTAGTGCGATTGTCTGTTACCAAAAGCCGTTGCGATAACTCCAGATAACGCAATACATCTGGATCGAGTGTTCCTAGTGGCGGTGCATTAGGCTCACCTACGCGCAAGATATCGATCACAGGATTTAGACGTAGGACAGCTACCTTGAGCCGAGGCGACAAATTTTCATCGAGCAAGAAACGTACCTTCACAAAGGATTTCCCTGTTCCTTAGCTCGTTGGGCTTTCACTGCTCTAATACGTTGTATCAACGGTGAAGGATTAGCTGCCCATTCTTGGTAGCGCTGTTCGCGCCATCTCGCTAAACGTAATAAATAAGCATCTATCTCGGCACGATTATGTAGATAGTAAGTAATCGTCGCGTAAATCTGCTCTAAGCTCAGGGTAGATAGATTGGCAGCAATCTCTTCTGGTGAATATCCTTGCAAGTAATAATCAAGCACATTATCAATGCCGATGCGGTGTCCTTTGATGCGGATATCATCGGGCGACAAAAAGTCAAAATAATCTTCTAATTGCATCGGTCTACCTGTGGACTGGCATTTAATGCCATCTTACCTGTAGCCTTGGCATAGATTCAGTTGAGTGATTAAAGCAGTCTTGTCTAAACAGCGATCGCTCTCACTTCTCAAGAATGCTTCATTGGATAACTGATGCTGGATCTTCAATTGGATCAACAGAATTTGAGACTCGACTTTGAGCCAGAAAATACAAAATGAACAAGCTGAAAAATGCGCCAATAGCAGCAACTACCCACGAACCACGAGCGATCGCTCCGGATTGATCGATTGCCCAACCTCCCACGACAGGACCAACAAAGTAGCCGATTGACCAACATTGGTAACTAATCGCGAGGTAGGCTCCGCGCAATGATTCAGGCGCTAGTTCTGCAACAATGGCAGGTGCAAACGGCTTGTAAATTGTCGCGGCAACTGACAATACACTCAGCGATGCGATCGCCCAGGCAAGCTGCATCGATGCGACTGTTCCCGTTACCCACACCAGAATAAATCCAGTTCCCCACAACAGCATCGAAATCCCTAAAACCCGCACTTTTGGCACTGAGCCAAGGACTTGCACGATCGGCACCTGCAAGACTGCTCCCAACCCGATATAGCACCAGGTATATAGGTTGGCAATGCTCCCAATCGAAGTTCCTGATGCTGTTGCCTCAGAACTTATTGACACAACATTTGTGAAATACAGCGGCAGCGTGCTACTAACTAAAGCAATGTAGGTTGTAAACACGACATTCACCAGAACAAACAGAATCAGTGAGCGATCGCGCAACGCCACAACAAACCCTTGCAACGTATCAACGTGTTCCGGATGCTCTTGCCGCGTTTCTGTGACAGCTATCAAAATCAAAACCAGAAACACCACGAGGATGAGGCTATCAACAAAGAAAAGGATTTGCGCCTGATGGACCAGAGATAGTAACATTCCTCCTCCCCAAATCCCCAGTCCCCCTCCGAGACTATCCGCCAACACCAAGACTGCAAATGCCTTGTGACGATGCTCTGAGGTTGTCACATCAATAACCGCCGCATCTGCCGCTGTCCAGTAGCACCCAGCGCTCAATCCCATGAAAAGATTAGCTACAACCAGCATTGGCAAACTCTGAGTCAGCGCTAAGGCGATCGCTGCCATAATCGATAGCCCAGCCGAGAACAACAGCGCCCGTTTACGCCCATATGCCGGAGAGTCCGCTAAATATCCACCTAGCAAATGTCCTACAAGTCCTGCCAGGGAACCACTGCCAATCCCAATGCCAACAACGGTAGCTGATAGCCCCACTTGATTGACAAAAATCAGCGGAATAAAAAACTGAATCGATCCGTATCCCGCTTGATAAAGCGATCGCGCGATCGCCTGTACCCAAACTTGACGACTCGCAGGTTGAAGTAAAAATGGCAGATGATCCACAGGGCTATCCGTCTCCACAAACACCTCCTTATGCTAAACGGGGAGAGCGATCGCCTCGCAATTCATTCATCCAAACAGCGATAAGCCTAGGGCATAGCTTCGCTTACCGCACTCTCACTAGATTGAATTGACATGCTTAGGAATCACAAAATTGCAATAGAGATTTACACTCAAATAAATCATGCCTTGCAGACACCTCATCTGAGTTAGCTCCACCTATGTCAAAATTTGATGGTCAACTCGATGCTCAGCTTGCTCCAAACCAGCCCCTCATTGAAGGGTTTGAGCAAGACTTGCTCAGAGGCTCCTCACTAACTGTAGGTGTTCCCAACTCTGGGCAAACAACCTATCTACCAGGGACTGAACCTAGCCTCCAACAAACCTACTATTGGCTAGGTCGGCTGGCTCGTCAGCTCAAACAAGATAAAACTACAGAGTTTTTGATTGAAAGGATGCAGTTTTCCTGGTTAGAAACTCCGCAACAGATGTGGTTATATCAGATTTCCATAGGGCTGATAACTGGGCTGATAGTTGCGATGATTTATGGGACAACCACTGGGCTAATCGGTGCAAGTATTGGTGGGTTAAGTTACGGGGTTGTTTTAGGGTGTACCAAAGAGATTTACCCTATTCCTCGTCTCAGATTTTCTCTTGAATTTGCCAAAGCTAGCTTCTTAGGTTCTGTACTGGAAGGGCTTTGGTGGGGACTAATTTATGGGCTGATTGATGCGCTAATTTGTTGGTTGATTTGGGGAGTTGAAGGGCTAATTTTGGGAATGACTGATTCGTTGGTTTGGGGATTAATCGAAGGGATAATTTGGGGGCTATTGGTTCCGGAATTTAGTCATGTAACAGTCAGCAATCAAGAAATTAGAGAATCAGCTCTAAATGCGGGGATTTTTACGGTTATTGGTGGCGTAGCCTGGGTGCTACTTTATGTGGGAGCGCTCTTGGTAATGGGAGAACCTTTAGAACCCCTCGATCTGCTGCTCGATGGGATAGGTAATGGAGTATTTTTTGGCATCTATGTCGGGGGTTTAGCTTGCCTTCAACATGTTGTCTTGCGCTTGATTCTAAAGCAGAGTGGAGCTATCCCTTGGAACTATGCTAAGTTCCTCGACTATGCCACTGAACTGGGATTCTTGGAACGGCAGGGTGGGCGCTATCGATTTATTCATGACTCAGTGCTGGAGCATTTTGCTCAGGGACTTCCAGAAAAATAACTATCGATGGGCTATCGTAGGGGCACCGAAGCCTTAGCCCCTACAAACCTTGCTAAGACGATTTATTCTTTGGAAGTCCCTTAAATAAATGCGATCGCTCTGCCTATCGCGGTTCTGGCGTTGCATACACCACACCGTAATGGCACGATAATATCGTGCCCCTACAAAAACTGTGTTGAACCTAATTGACAACCCTATATTCTCCCAACTATTTATCTTTAACACACAGAAGACAGGGCTGTTGGTTACCTTAATTGGCAACTTTCTGCTTGCCTTTACGGCGCAATACAACCCCAGTGGCAGCCACTAACCCTAAACCTGCCAACGTTGTTGGCTCAGGAACCGAAGTGGAAGCTGTCGGTGGTTGAGGATCTGACACAGGCAGATTAGGTAGGTTGCCTGCAAACAGATAGTTGTGGAATTCTCCATTTCCGGAAACTGAAGCGGCAACCAAGGTTCCCTCGATATTGCCGTTGTTGAAATCGTACTGAGCCAGTGGTGCCAAAACACTGCCTTGGAAGGTAAATCCGTTAGAACTTAGGCTAGTGGCATTCACAAAGTTATACAAGACGTTCTGCTTGTCGGTACCATTGATCTGCATACCGAAGTTGCTCAAAGTGATAGTTTGACCCGTGACGTTGACTACCACCGTGGAACCAGCAGGCGCATTAATTTCAAAGAATCTAGCAGCAGACAGGTCAGATCCATTCAGGGTGAAGACGTTGAGGTTTGCGTCTTGACCTGTGAGATAGATGCCTCCCCATGCCTCAACCCTCGTCGTGCCATTAGCATTCAATTGTCCCAAAGCGCTGGATAAACCGGTCAGCTCTTGTTGTGCTGTGGCAAAATCAATCGGATTTCCCTGAATAAACTGACCATCAGGAATTCCCACATTTGTTAGCGTAGCCGTGCCACCGTAGACAGCATTACCACCAAAAACCTGTCCATTGGTATAAACCAAGTTTCCACCAACAACCAACTGGTTAGCCGGTACGTTAGATCTAGCCAGTCGATCAGCCGTTCCAAACGAGGTCAAGATTGCATTGCCACCGACCGCTACTCTGCCTTGGGAATCAGATGTTTGGGTCATGTTTCCAAAAACAAAGACATTGTAACCATCTGCATACCCTAGAGTGATTGCACTTGCTTGGCTACAGAAGCTTAGCGCTATTGTTGCCGTCAGCGATAAAGGAGCTACTAACTGTTTTAAACCTAAGAAATTTTTAGTTTGCATATCTCAAAATTCCAAGAAACGAGGTGAGTTAAGACCAATCTATTCAGGAAATCTACGAATGTCCTGCAATAAAAGTAGGTATCATCAACTCTTCATGAATTTGAGAGTATTAAAAAATTAATGTGAATCCTAAGGCAGTTTATGGAACATTATCGAGCCGCTGAATTCACCTATTACTCTTTAAATTTTAGTTAGTAAAGCTTTAATTATTAATTTTAGAAGAAGTTATAAATCTTTAGTTAATGATTTAATGAATAAATATCTTTGTAGAGAATAAAATGCTAAATATACAGGATTTTCTTAAAAAAGAAGTATTAAGAAATTATCACCAGGATTGACGTTCGTAGGGAACGTTAGCGACGGGAGCATCTCAATGCAACTCACTCCAGCATGGTAGGGGCGCAGCAGCTGTCATTGGTGTCAATTTAAGCGGAAATGCAGTGATTATGTAGGTTGCGCCCTCACCGGAGAAGACGCGGAGACGCGGAGACACGGGGACGCGGAGAGTCCCCAAACGAACCGTGCGACGCGGCACATTCACGCCATTCGGCGTGAATGTCCAAGGGTTTTTACGCCCCGTCCAAATCTTTGATTTGGTCGCCTCAAATCAGGCGGGGTCTCAATCCCTGTCTGATTTTGGTCCCCGCATCTCCCCCTCAGAGCGTCCCCGCGTCCCTGAACCCCCACCCTTCTCCCTATCAAAGGCGAGGGTCGTAGGAGGCTTTTTGATGACTGCGCGATCACACTAACTTAATCAGGACTTATGCATAGTCTCTATAGGTAGGGTGGGCATTGCCCACCCTACTACTAAGTAGGTAGGCACAAATAAACGAAGGTATATCAACAAATGTTAAGAGACTAAAATCCTCTTCTCTTCTGCCCTCTGCCCTCTGCCCTCTGCCTTACCTCAACGACAAATATTAATGCCCACTTACTTATGCATAGGGTTTAAACATTCAAATTGTCTAAGTCCTGTTAATGACATTGTCCCTTTATGGGGGAGGGACAAAAGAAGTTCCGACTCCCCTCTCCCCGCGTGGGTGAGGGGGCAACCTGTAATCGTATCCACAGGAATTCTGCATTCGCCAACAACATCTTTATCCTTGTGAATATTCTCTAATGAAAGTAACAGAAGAAGAATCACTAGTTGCCAACGACTAGAGAGAGAAGTAGAGATGTTGTCTTCACCTAAATTTTACATTTAACGGTTTCTCAAGAACTCTTAACATTCGCTTTCAGCTTGATGTTTTTTGAATGAAGTTCCCGTATAAACACTGACCTCCTGCAATTGCGTATATTACTATGCAAATAGGAACTGAGAAACACCTTCAAATCAAGAATCTTTCTTCTCAGTTCAAGCAAGAGCTTCTCTCGGAATACATACGGGACGAACATCTAATCTTAACTAATTTTCTTACCCCACTAGTACAGGTTTAACCTGCAACTTTGTGCTGAAACCCAACAAAAATTATGAGAGTTTTGGCAGGACTTAGTGTGACTGTAGGTAATTTTAGGTCGGCTTAAGTTCACTAGCAAACCCTTAACAAGAGAAGCAAATAATGTCTACTTCATCAGTCTTAAAAACGTTATTGATGGCTACTACTGGAGCAACATTAATTGCTCTAAAACTAGGAGGAGTAGCACAGGCAGCATCAATCACCACATTTTACGGCGATGATGATGGCTTTGGCGTGGGTCAGGCAACAGGAACCCTGACTGACCCCGGTACTTCCCATAAACAACGTGGTGAAGCTCCGTTGACAGACCAGAGACTGGTCGGAGGTTCATTCTTCTTTCCTGCATTCGCACCAACTGGAAGTTTCAATCCCTTTAAAATTAATCCTGGTGAAATCATTACAGCAGCAAGTTTAACGCTGCGAACTGGAGCCTTTGATTCGGGTCCAAATCCTGTGGGCGGACTAAACAGAATTTTGCTTGATGGTTTAGAAGTTTCTTCATCATTTATCAATGGATTCTCAACAGTCAATGGTAACCAGATTGAGACTCAAACCCTAAACCTAGCTTCTTCATTCTTTTCACGACTTGCTGATGGTCTGGTATCCTTAGCGGGAACTTACATTAGTGAGGCTTCAGGTTCAGAAAGTTTTCAAGTTGATTTTGTGCGATTGGATATCACAACCCAAGCGGCAGACCCAGAACCATCCCCAATGGCAGCCCCAGCGCCCTCCCAATCAGCTCAAGACGTTCCCGAACCCGCTTCTGTGCTAGGTCTACTAGTGGTGGGTACTCTCGGTGCTGGCTCAACTCTCAAGCGCAAACAGAAGTAAACAGTTACAGTCGAAGTAAAGGAAAATGACCTCAACTGATTGCTGTTTCAAAGTTTCCAAAACTCAATGAGGTTGCTGCTTTTTAGTTATCCAATTTGCGGTTTGCGCTTCAGCCCCAACCAGCCTAAAAAACTAACTACCAACAAACTCAATACTGAGGAGGATTCAGGTACTGTTGCTTGGTAGATAGTAGTCGTCCCACTCACCTCATTCGCCAGGACTAGTAATGGTCTTCCGTTGGGACTGTCCTCTGGGGAAATGAAGAGCAACCCCTCAGGTCCAAGATCGCCAACGGCAGCCAACTGCTCCAGCGTAGGATCAGGATCTCCCTCATTATCTAAGTCAAACTTAACTGCGAAATTGCGGTTGTTGACGTAATCCACAAAGAATGGGTTAACAGGGTCAGTGATGTCATAAGTCATGAAGCCACCAATCCGCTCAAGACCTATAAATGCATAGGTACGACCGAAGATCTCAGCCAAGGTGATACCCTCAGGTTCAGGACCCTTGTTGTCGCTACGATTATCAAATGTCTGGTTTTGCTCGTTGTTGGAGTTGAAGAATTCGGGAAAAAGTTCGGCAGTAATCCGTTCAAAGGCATCGCCACTGTCAAAGACGAGTTTGCCGTATTGATCCCAAATGGAGAAGGAACGTCCCCCAAAGGCGTAAAGCGCATCGAAGTCCCCATCGCCGTCTGTATCGCCTAGTGTGTTGGTGACTTCCAAACGACCCAGTAGTCTATTATTCTGGAGTGCTCTAGCATTGGGGAAGGCATTTGGATCGAGGGTCAGGTTTCGTACCTGCGCTTCTTCATTGAACGCGACTTGTTCTTCGCCACTTTCGTCTTCAAATACATATTCGCGGCTGTCGCCTTCATTGGCGGTGACGAGGTAGATGTTTCCCCCAAAACTATACGAGGCGATTTCATCCGGCTGGTACATCCCGAACAGATTGGGGTAGGTGGCAATGTTGATTGCACCGTCTCTGTCACTTGCATCCAAGCCGTTACCGGGTAAGCTGTGATCTTTGAAGCCGAGTCCCACAACATCAGTGAATACACCGTTTGTGATATCGAGGATAGCGATCGCATTATTTTCTTGTAGTGTCACCCATGCCGTTTTTGAGTCCTCTGAAATGGTGATGGATTCCGGTTCAAGGTCTTGCGCGATCGTAGCGTTCGGACCGAAAATGCGCACAGGGCCAGACAGAGGAACCCCACCGAAGCCAGCAGTGACGACGCTCAAATCGTTGATATTGATAATGCTGACGGAACCCTCTGGATCGATGGTGTAATCAGCACTCGGCTCACCTTCATTGGCGACTAGTACCTTTGTCCCGTCTGGGGTGAAGGTAAGCATATCCGGCAACGCGCCAACCGTGACCGAGTTTAAGAGGTTGCCGTCCGGGTTCAAGAACAATACACTTCCAGGAGCCTGGCGGTTCTCATTTTCCACCGCAACCGCGAACATCCCATTGCTATAGGCGACGCTGTTGACTCCGCCGCCAAAAGCATTGAGGTCGATATTGAACAAAAGTGATGGACTGGTCGGATTGCTGATGCTAAGGACATCGATTTGATTGGTGCTGTCATTCGTAACGAAGAGCCTCTGTGTTACCGGATCGTAAGCCGAAATCCTCGCTGCGGCATCATTGAAGATGCCAGTGGAGTATGTCCCAATTGGTGTGAAACTGAATGCTCCTGCTGGTGTAGCTAGCATGCCGAGCAGGAATGTTGACTTTACTGTTAACTGTATGATTTTTTGCATAGTACTAGGTAAAGATGCGTTGACCCTGACAAGTTTCTATAGGTTGATGAATCTCCTAAGCAGCTAGGCGTAATCAAACACAACTTGTCATTTTGGTGAATAGGGACTGGGGACTGGGCAAAATGCCTCATCCCTAATCGGGTGTGGTCATAAGTAGTTGGTTGAGACTGACACGGGGACGCGGGGACGCGGGGACGCGGGGACGCGGAGAAATTTTCTGCATATCACCAACTGGTTTTGACCGCACCCGCTGACAATGGATTAACCTACCTCAAACCAGGAGGAAAGCTAAATTGGAGATCGACCAAGAGTTTACTAAATCTGCATGAGCGATCCTTTTGATGATGCCCAAGCTTCTCACCCTGATCCTTCCCAGGAAAGTAAAAACCAGTCTTTAAAATCAGAAGCTGAATCCCTCTCCGGCAGTGCTGACGCTGGGGGTGTTGCTGGTCAAGACGCCATGCCACCCGCAACGAACTCAGACACTGGCAACTTTTCTCAGTCATCTACGGAAGAGAGCAGCATCTCCCCTGAGGAGAACTACCCTACTGTCACGGAACCCCTAGAGGGAACAACTTCTTCTCCAGGGTACGCTCAACCGGAAGGTCTACCCCCTAAGCCCAAAGCGCCTTTAGCGATGGTGGAAACGGCTTTTCTCGCCAGTACCGCCAGCTTGATTTGGCTGATTAATTATTATTTTCCTCTAGGACCCTTGCTGCGGATGTTTTTCCCAGTGCCGATCGCATTAGTTTACCTGCGATGGGGAAACCGGGCATCCTGGATGGCGGCACTGGTTTCAGGATTGTTACTGTCGGTGTTGATGGGACCAACTCGCAGCATTCTCTTTTTCATCCCCTATGGCCTCATGGGTGTCCAGCTGGGAGCCTTGTGGAAACGCCAAGCCAGCTGGGTATTTTCAATTTTCACAGGGACGCTGCTTGGCACGTTTGGATTCTTTTTTCGATTTTGGCTGCTCTCGATTCTCTTGGGCGAAGACCTCTGGCTTTACGTGATGAATCAGATTACAGAGTTGACCGAGTTGGCATTTGTGAAGCTGGGGTTGCTAGCTCAACCAAGTTTGCCATTGATTGAAGCGATCGCGGTGATCATGATCGTCATCAATAATGCTGTTTATTTATTCGTTGTGCATCTTGTGGCGTTACTCATGCTCGATCGGTTAGGTAACCCGATTCCCCGACCCCCAAACTGGGTACAAGTTTTGCTGGATTATGATGGGTGACTAAGAATAAATGATCCGAGTTTATACCCAGCTTGCCCAGGGACAACGGTGGTTGCAGCAGTATCAAGGACGCCCACCAGTACTCGCTTGCATTTTAGGATTTACCGCTACAGGTTTGATTCCTGGCATTTCTGCTGCCGGTGCAACGCCGGAGGCTCGTAAATATACTGCGATCGCTGATGCTGAATTTTTGGTTAATGGAGTTACCTTAAAGCCTCAATATCCCCTGCCGCCGCTGGAGGCTGGGGCGTCACCTGTACTGATTTCCCGTGCTGTCGTCGAAGCCTTCGACCTTCCCGTTTATCTCTTCAATGCGGGTTTACCTCAACCACCGGCAGTACCAGCGATTGACTTAGGAGGTGCCCCTGCTAACTGTCTCACCTCAGGAGACGCCCTACCCTTAGCAACAGTAAAACAGCTGTTTGAGCAAGGCTTAAAGTGGGGTCAACAGCTGGCGACAGCCGCCGCTGATGGGTATTTGATTATCAGTGAGTGTGTGGTAGGGGGAACAACAACAGCTCTTAGTGTCCTCACCGGCTTAGGCATTGCCGCTACTGGTAAGGTCAACAGCAGCCACCCCACCTGCAATCATGCCCAAAAGTGGGAAATTGTGCAGGCAGGGTTGGGACGCGCCGGACTGGGGACTGGGGAACTCGGGGTCCCCTCTGGGGATAAGGGGCAATGGGCACTGGGGACTGGGGAAGAATCCTCTACTCGTCCTTTCGACTTGGCTCATGAGCCTTCTTTCCCTAGTCCCTCCTGTGACCCCTTCAAGCTAGTAGCAGCCGTGGGAGACCCGATGCAAATTGCGGCAGCGGGTATGGCGATCGCAGCTAGTCGCCGTTGTGGAGTCTTGCTTGCCGGTGGTACGCAAATGCTAGCTGTTTATGCCTTGGCGCAGGCGTTGGCAAAGCCAGGTGCGACTGGAGCCAAGTCAGCGGTAGGGGTAGGCATCGTTGAGCAAGATTCCCTGATCTGGAACCCTTCACAAGTCGTCGTGGGAACGACTCGCTGGGTAGCAGAAGACCCTACGGGTGACACCGTTGGACTAGCACAAGATATCGGCAGCGTGCCTCTTTTGGCAACGGAGTTAAGTTTTGCCACCTCTCGTTATCCTCAGCTGCAAGCTTATGAGCAGGGATATGTCAAAGAAGGGGTTGGTGCAGGGGGATATGCGATCGCCGCCCATCTTTACCAAGGCTGGAACTCTGTTGAATTACTTCAAGCCATTGAAGGCTTGGTAGAGCGATACTGCCAAAATTGATGCAATTGGGCCGAAGTTAGTGAGAATAGTTTAGCAAGAGCACAATGTAGGACAATCGATTGCACCCGCACAAAGCTGATCTGGCTTTTAATCTCAGGTTCAGTACACTTCATTTTTTTTAACTGTACCGGGGATCAATACCGTGAAGGACTTTGCGACAATATTTGTACAAATCCTACACTGACTTGAGGTAAATCTTTTGTTGGCAAGTAAAGCTGTACCATCAGCTCTGAGTTACTCAAAGCTCGCTCTGGAGATTTATTCAACTGAGAACATTAAGAGTGAATTCTCCGGGCTAGCAATTGTTCTTCCAGGGCGGCAATGCGATTGTACGCTGCTGTAAGCTGAGCTGTTAGGCGTTGAACCTGAATGTCAGCAGACAGAGGCTTTTCGCTGTTTTGATGAGAATTTGTAAATTCGCTGTTGCCATCAGCCAGAACGTCTTTATGTTCCATCACGGCGTCAAGAAGGCTTTGACTGTGATAGGTGTACGGTCTAACGTTTGCCGTTGACACAGAGGGGTCAGAACTCGGTCGTGACGTCTGTTTGATTTCAGACAGAGATTCCGAGACTTTGCCATTAAGTTGCTCAATTATTTGGTAGAGCGCATCTACTTTATGGCTTAGAGCGATGACTTGCTTTTGAACTGCATCCATGCGATTCCCAATTCCCATAACTTCCTTCTCTTTCATGCTAGTCACTTTAAGCTGCAAGTAACGTTGATTGCTGATTCATTTAATTATTGGAGAACCAACCCGTGATCAAAGCCTTTGCTTGTTTTTTAAATTACAAATTAGGAAAAATTGACTAGCAATCAATCTCCTTGATTTTATCTTCAGTTGGGGAGTTTCCTCGCCCAATTCTAAGTTTTTCGCTAGATATCTTTATATTTCTCATTAATTAAGAATTGAGTACTTATGACTAAGTAAACATACTTAATCCAGACACTCAAAGCCAAATACTGTGAAATCAATGGGGCAAGGACTTCCAAGTTCAGAAGTCTCCTGAACTCCTGAACTCCTGAACTCCTGAACTTCTGCATTCTTCTTGGTCAATTTTTACCCTAAAGAGTTATAGGCTATTTGGTACTCTGGTGTTTGTCTAAGCGGTAACAAAAGTAATGATAATTTGTTAAAAGTAAGTTAATTTCTGTTTCAATGGTGCAAATTTCGGTCATTTTCCCGAAAAATGCTGAGTTTTCTGGATTTTTTTAACAGCTTGCACAGGTCTCTGGAAAACCTTAGGACTTCCAAGAATTAATCATCCCAGAGAGCGATGGGGACGACGGCGGCTTTTAGAAGCGAGAAGATAGGAGCTGAGGCTAGAATTATCCCTAGTCCTTAAAAATAAAGAATGGATCGACGATCTTTTTTGACAGGTGCTGGGGTTCTGGCGCTAGCTCAGCTAACATCAGGCTGTAGAAGTGGTAATCAGGCGGATTTGAACGTACAGCTGTTGAAAGATTCAATTCCTGCTCAGCTAGTAGGAGAATTCCGCCGGAAGTTGAAGCAACCCGTTACCCTTAAATTTGACCCAGAAAAGCAGCTAAAGGAATTATTTAGTCGTCTGCAAATCTGGAAGCAGCAAGGAGAGAAAAAAAATACCCAGCCGTCGTCCTTACCTTTCCCCTTACCTTTTATGGGAGATAAGACGCCAGCGATCGCGGATTTGGTGACATTAGGGGATTATTGGTTAGAACAAGCCATTCAGCAAGAACTGATTCAACCGCTGGATATAGAAAAGTTAAAAGGATGGCAGCAGCTACCCCCACGGTGGCAAGAGCTAGTACGACGCGATCGCCAAGGTCAGCTGAACAAGTCCGGGTCAGTGTGGGCCGCACCCTACCGTTGGGGTACCACTGTTATTGCCTATAACCGCGACAAGTTCAAAAAATTAGGCTGGAAGCCCCCCACAGATTGGAGCGACTTGTGGCGTCCGGAGTTGCGCGGACGCATTTCTCTTTTAGATCAGCCAAGAGAAGTGATTGGTCTGACGTTGAAAAAGCTTGGGTCTTCCTACAACACGACCAATTTGAGCCAGGTGAAAAACCTAAAAGAAGAACTGCGGGCGCTGCATCAACAGGTCAAGTTCTACAGCTCGGA